>NZ_BAAAKJ010000122.1:55396-72633 GCF_039527695.1 Kitasatospora putterlickiae | reverse complement strand
GATCGCGACCAGCAGGGTCCGCTTCTTCGTCATGGTCCTCGCCATCGGTCTCTTCTTCTCCCGCGCTTGTTGCTTGATTGGTGCCCGGCCGTGGAATGACATTGAGTAGACCGGTCTGTCTGATCAGGAGACTAGACAGACATGTCTGTCTAGTCAAACAACCCGGACGCCGACCGAGGGGCGCGGCCCGAAGGGCTAAGATAGACAGATCGGTCTGCTATGGAGGTGCCCGTCATGACCACGAGAAGCGCGGCCCGGCCCACGGCCCGCGAACGCCTGCTGGCCGCCGCGGACGAGCTCTTCTACCGCGAGGGCGTGCGCACCGTCGGCATCGACCGCGTCATCGAGCAGGCGGGGGTGGCCAAGGCGTCGCTGTACAACGCCTTCGGCAGCAAGGAATCGCTCGTCTGCGCCTACCTGGAAGGCCGGCACGCGAAGAGCGCCGCACGGATCACCCGGCACGTCGAGCGGCGGGACACCCCGTACGACCGCCTGCTCGCGGTCTTCGAGGCGCAGAGCGAGCAGTTCGCCGAGCCCGGCTACCGCGGCTGCGCCTTCGTCAGGGCCAGCGCCGAGGCCCACCCCGGCGACCAGGTCGAACAGGCCGCGGCGGCCTTCCGCACCTGGGTCCGCGGCCTGTTCACCGACCTCGCCCGCGAGGCCGGGGCCGCCGACCCCGCCGTCCTCGCCCACCAGTTGCACCTGCTCTACGACGGCGCCGGCGTCTCGGCGGGCATGGACGGCGACCCGTCCGCGGCGACGGCCGACCGGACGGCCGCGGCGACCCTGCTCGACGCCGCCCTCATGGGCACCGGGCGCACAGGAGGCGCCGACCGGGGCTGACGGTCCGAAGGAGACGGCGGCCGGCTACCGTCGGCCGGCGCCCCTCCCCGTACTGGCCGCTTCGGTGCGCGGCCCCGTGCGCGGATGTTCCGGGGTGACGACGGTGATCACCGCGTCTCCTTCGTGACCAGCGCGCGGAGTTGTTCGCGGTCGGGCTTCTCGGTCCTTCCCCGTCGGGGGATCGCCGGGAGGCAGTGGATCCGGTCCGGCAGTGCCGCGTGGTCGATCGTGCGGGGCAGCTCGCGGTGCAGGCGGCGCAGGAGGTCCGGTTCCGGGACCGTGCCGTCCGGACAGACGGCCAGCACCACCGCCTCGTCGGCTGTCAGCGGGTCGGGGACGCCCACGATGACGGCCTCGGCGATGCCCGGAAGAGCGGCTATCGCGGGTTCGTACAGGCCGGGGTAGAGGTTGAAGGAGCCGCGGATCAGCATGTCCTTGGTCCGGCCGAGCAGCACGATCCGCCCCTCGGCGTCGATCCGGGCCCGGTCGCCGGTGTTGAGTTCACCGATCGCTCCGTCGCCGACGTAGCCGATCGCCAGGTGGGCGCCACGGAGCAGGAGTTCGCCCTCCTCGTTGACGTGTGCCGTGACCCCGGGCAGCGGATGGCCGGCCAGGTCGCCGTGGGGCGCGTGGCCGAGCTTCTCCTCGGCCTCGGACACGGCGATCGGCAGCATCTCGGTCGCACCGTAGATCACGGCGATCCGGGCCGAACGGAGCGCGGTCCGCAGGCGGCGCAGCATCGGGGGCGGGACGGGCGCGGCCCCGAGCAGCACCGTGTCCAGGGTGTCCGGGAGTCGGCCGGCGGCGAGCAGCCGGGCCAGGGCGGCCGGGGTGCCGAAGGTGTGGGTGGCCCCGCGGCGCCGCAGGTCCCGCAGGAACCGCTTCGGACGCACCGGGAGCGGCGCCGCCGACCAGGTGGCGCCGGCGGCCAGGAAGGCGAAGGCCATCATCAGCTGTTCGGAGTGCACGACGGCCCGGCCCCGGGCGGCGGGCAGGCCGAGGCTCTCGCCGAGCAGGTCCGCGCCGGCGAGCAGGGTGGCCTGACTGTGCACGACCCCGCGGGGGCGGGCCGTGGTGCCGGAGGTGAACACGATCAGGGCGGGACGGTCCGGATCCCCCGCGTGCGCGGCCGGAGGTGCGGACGCCGTGCGCGCCAAGGTGGCGGCCCGGATCGCGTTCGGGGGCAGGCCGGGGAGGCGTGGGCCGGTGTGGACCAGGCGCAGGGTCGGGTCGCGGAACGCGGGCAGGTCCAGGCCGAGGCGGCGCAGCAGGGTGCGTCCGGCCCCGCGAGCGGAAAGCGCGCAGAGCCAGGACTCGGCGGCCAGCCAACCCGGCGCGGCGAGCGATTCGGCGACGAGCCGTCCGCGCGCGGCGTCGAGCTCGGCGCCGGCGCCCGGGNNNACCACGCGGGCGCCGACCGCCATGACGGCCAGGCCGAGTACCAGCGCGTCCCGGCCGGGGCGGACCGCGAACAGCACCGTGTCACCGGTGCTCATGCCGGCCGTGCGCAGCCCGCTCGCGGTCGCGGCGATCCGCTGGGCGAGCTCGCCGTAGGTGAGCGTGCCGCGCGCGTCGACCAGGGCGACCGCCCCGGGTGTCCGGCGCGCGTGGTCCGCGATCCGCCCGGCCAGTCCGGTGCCGGCGGGGTCCGGCGTGCTGCTCACCGGGTGGTCACCTCCCGGGGCCTCTCCGCTCATCCGGCCGTCGCCTCCCATCGTGCGTGCGCCGGGACCAGCGCCCGCCGCTCAACTCGTCGCCGTACGACCCGTCGCCGTACGATCGGTCGCCCTACCATCCGTCGCCGTACCATCCGCCCGGTCTCCGCCACACCCGGCCGCACCCGCCGTACCTGCCACACCCGCCGCTGCCGGACCTGTGCCCGACGCCTCATCGGATGTCGACCACGTCCGGCCGGTACCGGTGGTCCGCGTACCAGGCCAGCGTGTTGCGCAGCCCGAAGGCGCGCAGCCGCCGCACCGAGCCGTGGACCGTCATGCCCGGGACCTGCCCGTAGGCCGTGGTGAGCTCGCGCACCCGGTTCACCAGCGCGCGGTCCTCGTGCTCCTCCTCGATCGCGGTGCGCGGGAAGCCGCCGCAGCGCTGGTAGAGGTCGGCGGTGATGGCCAGGTTGCAGCCGGGGCACATCAGGTACGGGCCCAGGTACCGGGGGTCCTGGTTGCCGGGCCGGAACCTGCCGAACCACGCCGCCGTCGCGACCACCGCCGGCAGCAGCCGGCTCTCCCACAGCTTGAGCCGGAACTCGTCGGTGCGCGGCCGCAGCCGGCCGGTGGCCAGTTCCAGCCCGCCGGACAGCCCGCGGCGTACGGCGGCCGTCCAGCCGGGCACCGGGAGGCAGTCGGCGTCGGTGCGGGCCAGGTACCGGGCACCGGCCTCGATCGCGAACCGCATCCCGGTGTCCGCCGCCGCGCCGGTGCCCTTGCGCGCCTCGGTGACCAGGTGCAGCGGGAAACCGGCGGTGACGGCGAACTCCCGAACCACCTCGGCGGTCCGGTCGGTCGAGGAGTTGTCCACCACCACGCACTCGAAGTCCGCGTCGCTCTGCCCCGCCAGCGCGCGCAACGTGGCCGGCAGCGAGGCCTCCTCGTTGTAGGCCGGAACGACCACCCACAGATCGGTCACCGATGCTCCCTCCCGACCAGGCTCACGGCTGAACGAGGAGGACGCCGAGCCCGGCCAGCCGTCCACTTCCCCCGACCCGGTGCGCACGGCTCCCCCCGAGCCGCCCGATCATACGGTGATCCCGGGGCCTGGACCCGCCACGGTACGGTTCCTCGGACGGACACTCAAGGCGGCGGCGGGGGCGGCGATGAGCGCGACAACGGCGGAACGGCACGAGAGCAGGCTGCTGTGGGCCAGCCGACCCGCTCTGTGGACGCTGACCAGGATCACCATGGCACGGCCCTTCGGCCCGATCCGGCGGGTCCCCCGGCTCGGCTGGGTGGCGAGCGAACCCACCCTGATCCGGGCCGTGCTCAACGACCACGAACACTTCACCCTGCTCGGCGAGGGCGGCGTGGGCCACCTGTGGGAGCAGATCCTCGGGCCGTACGTCACCCGGCTCTTCGACGGCGCCGGGCACGCGGACCTGCGCCGGCGGGCCCGCGACCTGTTCACCGAGCAGAACTCCGCCGCCCTGGTCGAGCGGGCGGCCGGGCCGGTCTACGCCGATGTCACGGCCCGCCTCGCCGCCGGGGACCAGGTCGACGTGGCCGCGGCCGCCCGGCTCGTCGTCGGCCGCCTGATGGCCGACCTGCTGGGCCTCCGACTCCCGCCGGACAGCCCGGACTCCGCGTACCTGGAGACCTTCGCCGCCGGCGAGCGGCTGGCGGCGCTCGCGCTCGACACGACCGCCTCGACCGAGCTGCCGCCGGAACGGATCGAAGCGGCCAAGGACATCGTCAGGTCGCTGACCAGCGGCGTCCCGGCGGCATACGCCGACGCCGCACCCGACACCCTGCTCGGCCGCTGCCGCGAAGCCGGGATCACGCTGGAGGAGGCCTCCGGCCTCGCCTCGCTGCTGCTCGTCGCGGGCACCGAGACCGCCGCGAGCGCGATGGCCCGAACGGTCGCGCTGATCCACGACACCGAGCAGCAGGAACCGCTCCGCGCCGACCCCGGGCTGATCCCCGACGCGGTCCGCGAGGGACTGCGGGTGACCACACCCGCACCGGTGATCGGACGCCACGTCAGCGCCGACGTCACCCTCGCCGGCCGGCGACTGCGCAAGGACGAGCGGATCCTCCTCGTCACCTACGCCGCCGACAACCTGGCCGGCGCTTTCGACCTCGCCCGCCCGTACGACCCACGCTCACGCCAGCTCTGGTTCGGCGCCGGCCGGCACCTGTGCCTGGGCGCGCCCGTCGCACGGGCCGAGATCGCCCGCATGGTCGAGGCGGTCTGCACGGCGGGCCGCCCGTACCGGATCGTCTCGCGCGGCTACGCCCGGAAGGTGATGATCCCCTCCTACGCCTCCCTCGTCGTCGAGCTCCGCTGACGGGGCGCCACCCGACCGCCGGACGGGCGAGCAGCTCGCCGCTTCGATGGGCAGGGATCAGGTCGCGGTACCAGGCGTAGGAGGCCCTCGGCGTCCGCTCGGGCGAGCCGTCCACGAGGCCGTTGGTCCGCAGCCAGTCCAGCAGTACGGGCTGAGCGGTGACCACGCCTGGCACATGTGCTCAGCGGTAACCGGCCAACCCGTCGGCCAGTTCCCCCTCAGCGCCGTCGCGCCGTGCCTGGAGGGCCTGCTGGAGGGCGAAGGTACCCCGGATCGCGGCGATCCGGCCGGCCGCGTCGCCGCCCGCCGCCCCGCCGCCGCCGAGGGTGAGCACCCGGCCCAGCAGTTCCTCGCCGCAGCCGGCACCGATCGCGGCGAGATCCTCGGCCTGGTCGCCGAGGGCGACCTCGTCCCAGTCCACCACACCGCTGAGCCTCGGCAGGCCGTCGACGGTCTCCCACAACACGTTCTCCCCGCCGAGGTCTCCGTGGACCACGGCGGAGGTCAGGTGGGGAAGACCGTCGAGGGCGGCGAGCTCCCGCTCGGCCCGGACCCGGCCGGCGTCGTGCATGAGCGGGAAGAGCTCCGCCCGGACCCCGTCGGCGAACTCCCGCCACTCCCCTTCGAGGGCGTGCGGAAGGACCGCGCGCGCCCGATCGTCGCCACCGGCCGCGGCCAACGCCGACAGCAGCCCGGCGTACTGGGCGGCGACCGCCTCCGCCACCCCGGGGTCTTCGAGGGCCTCCTCCGCCAAGGCCGCCCCCGGCACACGGGTGAGCACCAGATACGCCGGCTCGTCCGGACCCGCGCCGCCCCCCTCCTCCAGCGGCTCGGGAGTACGGAACCCGAGCCCGAGCCCGGCAAGGGCCCGCAGGCGCGCCGCCCGGTCGGGAAGCCGCTCCGCCGCGGCCCGGGTGCGGGCGAAGCACACGACGCGTTCCGCCCCGATGGCCACCTGGTGGAACTGCCCCTGACGGAACACCAGGCCGCCCGGCTCGCTGCCGGGCAACAGCCTGCCGAGCAGGGCCCGGCGCGTTTCGGGAAGCTCCATGGCTGGCCGACTCTCCTTCGGTAAGCGCTGATCCGATCGAAAGGCAGCCCCAACCGGGCTCCCCCCGGAAGACCGTACGCTCCGCCGCGTCCGCCTACCGCAACCGGCGGGCCCGGTGGGCGGCGATCAGGTCGCGGTACCAGGTGTAGGAGGCCTTCGGGGCGCGGCGTTGGGTGTCGACGTGGACGAGGCCGAAGCGTTGGTGGTTGCCCTCGGCCCGTCGAACAGGCTGTCATTCTCCGTGCCGGTGGTCTGCCAAGTCGTCGAGGAGAAGGTCTGCGACCATCTCCTCGACCACTGCGGTGCGCAGTTCGGCCATCGAGTCAACGAGCCCCGGATCCCATGGAGCAGGCGTGAGGCGGCCCGGATCGGGGCCCGAGGGAACCCGCGTCACGGCGGCCCGGTAGTCCTCGGCTGCCATCCGCCAGGGAGCGGCGCCGGTCTTGGCCATGACGTGAGCCGCGATCCGGATGCCCTCGCCATCGAAGTCGCCGTGGTAGTGCAGGAATGCACCGTCCTCGGCGAGTCGACGCAGCAGGTGGATCACGGCGGTGTTGGGCCAGCCGGAGGTGCAGACCAGCGGCGGGCACTGCCGGCCGAAGCGTCGTAGGGCCAGGGCGAGCACACTGGGGTTCTCGGTGATGTGCACGGGTCCCGCGGGACCGATGAATTCGCCGGGTGAGCGCAGTTGGGCGAGGGTGAGGCTGACGGGGTGCCCGGCTCCGGCGCAGATCCGGGAGATCCCAGCGACCGGGCCTTCGCCCCCGGGGCGGAGACCGATGGCTAGCACGGTGGCGGACAACTCGTCGTCGGCCACGCCGGCTCGGCTCCACAGTGTGCGTCGCCCTTCGGCGGCGTCGGGCATGTCGGTGCCGTACAGCACCGCCAGTGCGCGCAGGACCAGGGAGGACAGCCGGGTCCCGTCGTCGAGGGCGTGGGAGTCGCCGTCCAGGAGGCGAGCGGCGAGGACCGGTAGTGGCTCGCCGCCGACCGGGAGCGCTGCGAGGACGGTCAGCGCGGCGGTCATCAGGCCCCTGGTCCGATCGGGTGAGCCGTCGACGAGGCCGGCGGTCCGCAGGTGGCCGACCCATTCCAGCAGAGCGGGCTGGGCGGTGACCACCTCGTGGTCGGCCAACCACGCCCACAGGGCGTCGCGTTGACCGGTCCTGTGGTGGCGCTCGGCGGCCCGGTCGTGGATCGGGCCGAGGATCGCGGTCACCACGTCCCGGACGGGCCGACCGCAGGCGTCCAGCACGGCACCGTCGAGTCCGGCGAGGGGGATCGTCGGTTCGGTGCCGGGGAGCCGGTCGAGTCCGAGGAGATCGGCCACTGCCTCCCGACCGGCGTCGTCGAGTGGTCCGGACCGTACTCGGCTGACGGGGCGGCCGGTCGAGAGGCGGTCGTGGACGGCCGACCAGAGGGGCCGGAGTTCGGGAAGGTCGAGGGGGTGTCGGTCCGTCATGCCGGTTCTTCCGCATCGGCTTCGTCGGGCAGCAGGTCGGTTCCCGTCCAGGTGAAGCGGGCACTGGTGACGGCGTCGTCGCCGTCCCCTCCGGTGATCAGCTGGTGGACGGCGATGCCGGAGAGCTCCCGGTAGGTGCACCACTCGTGGTCGGAGGTGAGCACCAGGTCGAGGTCGAGTGCCGCGAGGAGGCCGAAGACCTGCCCGCGGTTGACGGTGTCGACGCCGACGAAGACCTCGTCGAGCAGGATCAGTCGCGGGGACTCCGGCACCGCCTCGTAGTGCGCCGCCACGGCGGCGAACAGCGGCAGGTGGAGGGCGATCGCCTTCTCACCTCCCGAGAGCGCGCCGTGGAGCTTCTTGGTGAGCAGCTGCCATCCGGAGCCATTGGCGCGGTCCAATTTGACGACGAACTGGTGCCAGGCCGTGTAGTCGAGGACCTCGGCGAGCTGCTCCTCCCAAGTCGCCGCCGTGTTGCGGGCCTTCGCTTCCTCGATACGGCCCCGGAAGAACGTGTGCAGGGCTTCGCGGTCGGCTTCGGTGATCCGCGCCGGGTCCTTGAGCAGCAGCTCACGGGCCGTCCGCGTGCCGGCGGGCAGGTCGGGGTGGATCTGCCACACCAGACGGACAGCCACCCGCGAGGCGGTCCGGACCCGTTCGAGGTGGCCGTTCATCCGCTCGACGAGTTCACCGGCCTGGCGGATCCGGGAGGCGAGGTGGCGGCGGGTGTCGCCGGTGAGGGTCCGGTCGAAGAGGCCGCGTTCGGCGGCGGTGATGTCGCCCTGACTGCGGTCACGGTCGCCGGTGAGGATGGCGAGGAGGCCGGCCGCGCCGACCCGGATTCCGTCGACGGTGGCGGTGAGGACGTGGACGTCCTCCTCCGCTTCGAGTTCGAGGTCGGCACGGCTGCTGAGGCTCTGGCGGGCTCGGTGGACGGCCTCGGAGAGACGGTTCAGGGAGTCGCCGAGGTTCCTGGCGCCGTGCAGCACGCTTGGCCACGCGGCGGCGGTCTCGCGCGCCGCTTCGAGGGTGGCACGGGTGCCGTCCACGGAGGTGAGGACGAGCCCGAGGCCCGCGTCCTCGGGGAATCCGAGGACGCACAGGCGCCGGAAGCCGTGGGCGGCCTCGTTTCGGACCGCTACGGCCCTGTCGTGCAGGGCCTCGTCCTGGGCCGTGGTCGCGCCCAGTGCGCCGATGCGGCCTTCGAGCGTGAGAAGTGCCTGGGTACCGGATTCGAGGTCGCGGCGGATCCGGTCGAGAGACTGCCGGAAGTCACTGATGCGGGCCGCCACTTGGCGGTAGTCCTCGCCGACGGTGCTCTCGACCGCCCGGAGCGTGGATCGGAGCCCGCGGGCGGCGGTCTCGGCGGTCTCGGCCTCCTCCAGGCTCTCGGCTGCCGCGCCCCTGGATGCCTCGGCATGGCTGCGCGCGGAGTTCCAGGCATGCTGAGCGGCTGTCCAGGCGAGGTGGGCGTCGAGCCAGACGTCGGCCTGTTCACGCAGCGCGTCAACGGCTGCGGCCGTCTTGTCCAGCGCGGCTCGTTCGGTCGGCAGGGCGTGCTCGGCCGAGGCGACGGCGAGTGCGCGCAGCGCGTCCGCGACCGCGACCTCCTGTCGCGCGAGCCGTTCGACCGCCTCTCGTACGGCCTCCTCGCGGGCGCCCACCTCGGACTCCGACCGCTCCCAGACACTCTTGGCCCCCTCCACCTCCCGGTGGTGCGGCCGGGAGCGGAGGTCGGCACCGAGACGCGTCCGGCGGTCGGCGAGGGCACGCAGCCGCGTCTCGTAACCGGTGACGACGGTGTCGGCCTCGGCCAGTTCGGTGGTGAGTTCCGCGATCCGCCGTTGCCTGGCGCGCTCCCGGGCCGCGGCGCCGATGTGGCTGGACTCCTCCTTGCTCCAGGAGCCGACCGCCATCGCCAGCCGCCAGCTTCCGTCGGCCCCCACGGCGGCCGGGTGGTCCGCCGGCAGTGCGGGACCGTAGGCGATACCGCGAAGCAGCCTCTGCACCAGAGCGGGAGGCACCAGGCCGTCGGGTTCCGGAGCCAGGACGTCGAGCAGCGAGGGGCCCGGCGCGGGCACGGCCGCTGCCGGGTCGGCCAGGGTGTCGTGTCCGGCGATGACGAGACCACCGTCGGCAGTCACCAAGGCGTCGAGCAGGCCGGCCGCTTCCAGGGCCGCTTCGACGCCTGCCTGATCGGCGGGCGGCACATCCGGCCGGAAGGCCAGCAGTCGCCACAGTGGCGTCCCCGGCAGGACCGCCCGGTCGGCTGTGCGGGTCCGTGGTGGAACCGGCGGGAGATCCGCCGCGACCGCAGTGCGTTCCAGTTCTCCGAGGAGCCGGTCACGCCCGGCGCGGGCGTCGTCCCGGCCGGCGCGGGCGGTCGTCTCGTCGGCGGTGATGGAACTCTCCGCCGCCCGGGCTGCGGCTTCGACCAGCGCGAGGACATCGGTCTCGACGGCGGCACGGGACGCGAGCTCCTCGACGTCGTCGATCGACAGCTCCGCGCAGTCCTCCGTCGCCCAACGGTGCAACAGGGCGGCGTGGGCGTCGACGGCCTCCTCGTAGGCGCGGGCGTTCCCGTCACGCCGTGCGGTCGCCCCGGCCAGCCGTTCCCGCGCCGAATCGAGGTGCTGCTCCGCCATCGTCCGACCCGCGAGGGAACGCTCGTGGCACTCGACGGCGGCGCGGACGTCGGCGATCTGGCGGTGCCGCGAGACGACCGCACCGCGCAGCAGGCGGCGCGCCGTACGCCCCTGCTCCTCGTCCTCCCCGGACGGCCCCTGTGCGGCGCCGAGCACCGTCTGCACCTCGGCGCAGACGGACTCCATGGCTGCTCGCCGCGCCGCGCCGCGTGCCTCCTCGTGAGCGGCCCGGGTCTGTTCGGCCCTCTGCTCGGAACGCAGCCGCGCACCGTCCGCACGCCCCGCGTCCTCGTCGGCCGCCCGAACCTTCCGGTCTGCGGCGGTGCGTGCCCCGACGGCGGCCCGGTCTGCCTGTTCGCTCCTGCGACGGAGCTGATCGAGTTCCTGTCCCTGCCGATACGCCTCGGAGTCGAGCAGCCCCTCGATCGCGCCCTCGATCTCCTGCCGTCCGTATTCGCGCTCCTGCTGCGCCCGCTTGTTCTCCTCCCGCTCACGCACGGCTCCCGCGTGCGCCTCCGCGCTCTCCCTCGCGATGCGAGCGAGGTTGTCCATTTCGGTCGTCGCGGAGATGAGCGTGGCCGCGCCGGCGCGCAGGACGCGCTGGGCGTAGCCGCGTTGTTGGTTCGCGACGGCGGTGGCCGCGGCCACCTCGTCGTCCAGGGCCTTCAGGTGTTCGCGCTGGCGGTCGAGGCGCTCGAATCCCTCGGCCAGTTCGGTGATCTCCCCCTGGCCGAGCGGGGGCAGCGCCCGTGAGAGCAGGGAGGACAGCAACGACGGATCCAGGCGCTCAGAGAGCTTGGGGGTCCGGAGTTGGAGCAGCGCGGTGATCAGGGCGTCGTAGCGCTGCTCGCTCAGCCCTGGGAAGAGCGTGCTCCGGACCGTGTTGCGGTAGTCGGTGGGAGACCCGTGCAACTCACCCTGCCCTTGCAGGGCGTCGGCCAGCGCGGCCCGGGTGAGCGGCTGGCCCGCGTCGTTGACCAGGGAGAGGCCCCCGGGGCGGTCGATCCGCGCGCCGGTGGTGAAGTAGTCGACGGTGACACCGGTGGTGTGAACGCTGGCCTGGAGCCTGGCGCCGCAGGTGAACCGGACAGGATCGCCGTCGCCGCGGACGAACTCCAGCCACACGTACCCGACGCGGGTCTTACCCGAGGCGCCCTCCCCCATCAGGTTCCAGTGCATGGTGCGTTCGGAGCCGCCGAAGGTCGACAGCCGGTTGGGGCGCAGGCTGGCGTCGAGCAGGAACGGCAGGAGCACCTCCAGCGCCTTCGACTTGCCCGTGCCGTTCTGCCCCCGCAGGAGCAGCCGGCCCTCGTGAAAGGTGAAGGTCTCGTCGTAGTAGCGCCAGATGTTGAGGATGCCGGCCCTGGAGGGCCGCCATCGCACTGCTGCGGCGGCCGTCGGGGACACGGGGCGCTGCGGTAGCCGGGTCACGGTCATCGGAGGTCTTCCCTGGTCAGGTTGCGGGACCGTCGGCCACGGCGGTCCGGTACCGGAACGCCACGGGGCGGGGGACGGTGCGGTCGCCGATCCGGCACGCCAGGCCGAAGTCGTCGAGGACGCGAAGGGCATCGGTCGTGAGCCGCTGGGCGCCGTCCTCGGACTGGTAGCCCTTCGCCCACTGCGGGAAGCGCCGCAGCAGTCCGTTCGCCTCGGCCACGAGCTGTTCCGGTGTCAGCCCGCCCGGAGCGTCCGTCAACGGTTCCAGCAGGAGCAGGGCGGCGACGCGGGCCGTCGCGGAGTCGTCCGGAAAGCGGCTGTCGGTGGCGATCCCCTCCGGGTCCACGAGCAGCAGGCCGTCGGCCCGTTCCTCCAGCACGAAGCCGCCCTGCTCGGCGGCACGCCGGACGATCTGCCGCCCCGTCGGCGAGGCCAGGTAGGCACGTTCGTCAGCGCCGAGTTCGTCGTGGTGCAGGACGGGATCATCGAGGAGCCGACGGAGCACCGAGTGCCGCAGCCTCAGGTTGCGCTGCGCGTCGGAAGCGTCGGCACCGCCGTACCTGCTCTCGCGCACCGTGCCCCGCAGGAGTTCCTCGAAGCGCAGTGGTACGTCCGCCGTCGGCACGGCCAGCCGGGACGGACCGACGGGCGCGGCGAGCAGGCGCATCAGCACGGTCGCGTCCACCCGGTAGAGGACCTTGGCCTTCGCCGAGTCGACGAAGCTCTCCGTGGCGCCGTCCACCGTGAGGAGTGCGCCGAAGGTCTCCAGCAGCTTGAGGACGTCCACGAAGGCCATGCGCTCGGGCTTGCTCGCCGTGTCGAAGGGCGGCAGCGCCTCGTCGGTGGCACACGCCTGGACGACCCGGTCTGCGAGCAGGCCGACCGTCGTCACCGGGACCGGGAGCAACTCGGCCGCGACGACGCACAGCAGCGTGTAGCGGCGGCGGTCGAACGGGGCCCTGCCGGACCGCAGCCGGCGGGCGGGGCGCGAGTCGTCGGGCACGGTCCGGATCTTGAGCAGGCGCACGTACCCCAGGCGTGGCTCCACCACCAGCTGCCAGCCGCAGTTGTAGTCGAACCACTTCGTCAACGGATCCTGGCGGCGGCGTATCAGTTCGAAGGCGGGCGGGTCACCGCGCTCGGTGATCAGTGGTCGGCCGAGGAGCAGCCTGATGCCTCGGGCGATGTCCTGCCGCTCGGCCAGGACCAGCTGGTTGGCAAGGGTGCTCATGTGCTCCTCCTGGCGGTGATCGCACTCCGCCGGCTCATCCGGTGTCCTCCCGGATGACGCCCGGGCTTCGGATCTCCACCAAGTAGTCGGGGCCTTCCAGCTGGCCGTGGGAGGTCCGCAGGACGGCCCGTCCGCCGTCGGGACAGGGCCTGAGTACGACCTCGACGCGGCCGTCGGAGGTGACCGCCCGACGCGCCCCACCCGCGTCCGGCGCTGCGGCCAGTGCCCTGCCAAGGAGGTCGAGCAGCCGGTCGAAGACGATGTGGTCCAGCATCCGGAAGCCGGAGAGTCGCACCGGGCCGTCCGTGCCCAGGACGTCCCAGGCGGCTTCGAGTTCAGCCCTCTCCTTCCGGGCCCGCTCGGCCCGGGCCGCCTTGATGCCCCCGATGTCGCGCACCTTTCCGGTGCGCGTGAACCGCTCGGTACGGCCGCTGGTGCGCAGCAGTGCCGATACCTCCACCGGTGGGGTCTCGGCCCAGCTGCCCGACGACGGCACCAACTCCGGGTCGGGGTGCGCGAGATGGGCGTGCCGAGCCGGGCCGAGGCCGAAGGCGGCCGACCACAGGCGGTGCAGGTCGTCCTCGCCGGGCGCTGCGGCGAACCAGCGGGCCAGCTCCCGGAAGTCCTGGACGGCACTGGAGGAGCGACGCCGTGACTCGGTGATCCGGTCGAGGACCTGGAGGAGCGTCACGATCGCCCGCCGCGCCACGTCGTGCAACTGCTCCACGCGGGCACGCGCCCCGTCGGTCGGCCGGAACCAGGACTGGAGCCCCTCCCAGCGCGCCCGGCGCCGCTCCAGCCAGGCCGGTGCGGGATCACCGTCGGCGGTCGGCGGCAGTTCGGCGCCCCACAGCGCCCGCGCGTGCAGCAGGCTCACGCCGCGGTGCTCGACCCGCTCCACGGCCGTAGCCACCGCCTGGCCCCGCTGGTCCAGGTTCACGAGGAACTCCTGGAGGTAGGCCACCGTCGCGGCCTTCACCTCGCGAAAGGTCGCCAGGTCCGCGCCCTCGGCGCGCAGCAGACGCTGCAACTCTCCGTTGAACGCCTTGGTGTTGGACAGCAGCGCCTCCAGGTGGCCCTCCAGCTCCATCAGCGTCGTGAACACCCGACGGTCCGAGGCCGCGGAATCGCCCATGAGGACGTACAGCTCGTCGAGCCGGTCCGTGATCGCCTCCAGCACAGCCGTCTGGAGCGCCCCGGTCGATGCGAGCACGGCCAGCGCGTGCTCGACCCCGGCGAACGCGGCCTCACCGCGCCGGGTCAGCGAGTACTGGAGGTTGCGGCGCTCGTACTCCTCGGCGGTGCGGTAGTTCTCCGCGTGGTTCTGGACGACGTCGAGCAGCTGCCACTCCCTGAGCTTCCCCAGCGCCGCCTGAAGGTCGTCATCATGGACCGCGTCGAGCCACCCGATCATCCGCAGCCGACCCCGGACGTCGTCCACCCCCAGCGCGGTCTCCAACCGCTCGTTGGCCGCCCCGAAGGCCTGGAGGATCGCACCGTAGAGTTCGGCCCTGTCGCCCGTCGTGAACCGGAACATCTCCGGCGGCACCCTGCGCAAACGGCCCCCTCCTCTTCCCGGCCGACATCAGAGTACCCGGCTACTCATGTGGACTGCTGTCGCAGATCGTGGACCACCCGCCACGCCTGTTCGGCGGACTGCTGCCGCGCCACGTACTTCTCCTCAAGTTCCCGGCGAACGCGTTCCGGCTCCCTCGTCGACGGCTCCCTCGATCTGGTAGGCGGCGGTGGAGACGCCCCAGCGGAATCCCGCCGGGAGGTCGAAACGGTCCGGCACGGTCGCGGCCCCCTTGGCATGGAACATGAGGACTGCTCATGTTAGTGCCCGGCGGCCCGGCTGCCAGCGGTTCCGCGAGATCCACGCGATCGGCGGTCGGGGATTGGCCCGCTGAACTGCGGATGCGGCACAGTGGCCCCATGAGCGCGGACACGAGGAGTCACCCGGTCGGCGGGCGGATCGGCGCCGGGCGGCGGCGGCCGGTGCAGCAGCGCAGCCAGGAGCGGTACGAGCGGATCCTGGACGCCTGCGCCGCGCTGCTCGACGAGGTCGGGGCCGCGGCGCTCACCACCAAGGAGGTGGCCCAGCGCGCGCGGGTGCCGATCGGCACGCTCTACCAGTTCTTCGCCGGCAAGGAGGACCTGCTCGCCGCGCTCGCCTGCCGCAACCTCGACCACTACCTGCACCGGCTCGACGACCGGTTGCACGCCGAGGCGCCCGCCGGGCCGGACGGGTTCACCGACCTCGCGGTGGAGGAGTTCGTCGCGATGAAGCGGACGGTCCCCGGCTTCGGGCGGCTGGACTTCGGGCTCACCGGTGCGAGCGGCGTGCGGGACGACCGGTACCTGCTGGACGCCGCGGTGGACAACAACACGGCGGTCGCGCTGCGGCTGCAGGCGCTCGGCGGCGAGCTCTTCGCGACGGCCGACCCGGCGGCCCTCACACTCGGCCTGCGGGTGGCCCTGGAGGCGGCGGACGCGGTGCTCGGGCTCGCCTTCCGCGGCGATCCGCAGGGCGATCCGGCGATGATCGCCGAGTGCAAGCGGCTGGTCCGCTGCTACCTCGGCGAGCAGCTCGGGCGGCGCTGAGCGACGGTCCCGGCGAGCCGTTGCGAGCCGTTGCGAGCCGGGCGCGCGGGCAGCACAGTGGAGACAGCGGAAGGCGGCGGCGGCCGGCCCGACGGTCCCCGCCGTCCGCACACACCCCGAGGAGCAAGACCATGCACGCAGCGGTAGGTGACCAGCTCCACATCCACAGCCGGGCGGTGGGCATGGTCGACCACAAGGGCGAGATCGTCGAGGTGCGCGGCCCGAACGGCGAACCGCCGTACGTGGTCCGCTTCGAGGACGGCCACACCGGCCTGATCTACCCGGGCCCCGACTGCAACATCGAACCCCGCGAGGCGATCCACTGACGCCACCGGCCACCGCCCCGCGCCCGTCCGGCCCGGGGCGGTGAGCCGTGCCGGACGCCGCGGACCTGCCGGGGCCGCTGGCCGCGCTCGCACCGGTGCTGGAGCGGTACGGCTACCCGGCGGTGGCCCTGTTCGTACTGCTCGACAACTGCGGGATCCCGGCGCCCGGGCAGACCGTCCTGGTGCTGGCCGCCGTCTTCGCGGGCACCGGCCGTCTGGACTTCGCCACCGTGGTGGCGGTCGCCTTCGCGGCGGCGGTGGCCGGCAGCACCCTGGGCCACCTGATCGGCGCCACCGGCGGCCGCGCCTTCGTGCGCCGCTGGGGCCCGTACGTGCTGCTCACGCCGGAGCGGATGGCCCGCGCGGAGGCGTTCTTCGACCGGCACGGCGGCACGGTGGTGACGGGCGCCCGGTTCGTCGACGGGCTGCGGCAGACCAACGGGATCATCGCCGGAATCACCGGGATGCCCTGGCCCCGCTTCCAGGTGTTCAACGTGCTCGGCGCCGCGCTCTGGGTGGGCGTGTGGGCGGGCGTGGGCTACCTGGCCAGCGCGCACGTCGGCACGGTCTGGCGAACGGCGGTGCGCTACCAGCTGTGGCTGCTGGTCGCGCTGGGCGCCGTCGCCGTGCTGTTCGGCGTCCGCCGGCTGGTGCGGCGTGAACGGACGCGGGCGCGCGGGCGGACGCGGGCGCGCGGGCGGCCGCGGTTGCGCGGGCCGCGACGGCCGGTGAGCCTGGAAACGATCACCTGGGAGGCGGGAATGAGCGAGGTCGGGACACGCACGGCGCCCGGGTCCGAGGGGGCGCACCAGGCGCCCGGCAACCGGACCGTCGTCCTGGCCGTCCTCGCCGCCACCCTGGTGGTCCTGGGCGCGCAGGCGGCGGGCGGCACCAGTGCCCGGCTCGTCCTGCTGCTGGTGTTCGTCCCCGCCCTGCTGGCCGGTCTGGGCACGCTCGCCCAGACCATCGGCGCGGCGATCTGGGTCACCGCCGTCATCACCATCAGCTCGGTGTACTTCCCGCCGGAGTCGATCAGCGGCAGGGCGCTGACGGTCGCGACCGTCATCGGCGCCTCCGCCATCGCCGTGCTGCTCTGCGCCCGCCGGATCCGGCGCGAGCGCGAACTCCACCGGATGCGGCAGAGCGCCGTCGCCCTCCAGCGCCAACTGCTGCGCCCGCTGCCCGCGCTGACCGCCGACGTCCTGCTCCACGGCCGCTACCGGCCGATCGAGGAGGACGCCATGGTCGGCGGCGACCTCTACGACATCGTCGAGACGCCCTACGGCACCCGGGTCGTCATCGGCGACGTCCAGGGCAAGGGCCTGCCCGCGATCGGCACCGGCTTCGCCGTGCTCGGAGCCTTCCGCGAGGCGGCCTTCCGCGAGCCCGCGCTCACCGACGTCGCCCTCGCCCTGGAGAACGCGGTCACCCGGCACAACGCGTACGCGGCGCAGAGCGGCGAGGCCGAGCGCTTCGTCACCGCGACCGTGTTCTGCCTGGACCGCGGCCTCGGCGTCCAGGCCGTCAACTGCGGCCACCTCGCCCCGTACCTGCTCGTCGACGGCGGCGCGGAGGCCGTCCCGCTGGCGGCCGGCGGACCGCTCGGCCTCGCCGACCGCGCCG
>NZ_BAAAKJ010000122.1:46950-55321 GCF_039527695.1 Kitasatospora putterlickiae | reverse complement strand
CTCCCGGCGGCCATCGACGAGGACGTCCACCGCCACCGCCGCGGCCGCCGCAGGGACGACCTCACGGTGCTCACCCTGCGCCGCAACCCCGCCGCCGGGCCGCCGGTGCACTAGTCAGCGGAGCGGGAAGACCTCGAAGGCGACGGCGAAGCGCGTGCCGAGGCGGGTGCCGGCGCCGCGGCCGGCGCCCTCCAGGAAGCCGCGGGCGTCCGACATCCCGCCGCCGAGGCCGGCCAGGTAGGCCTGGTGGGCCTCCAGGGAGGCGACACCCCGGTCGAAGGTGTCGGTGGTGTCCACCGCGTGCCCGGACTCGGGCGAGGCCGCCACCCAGATCTGCCGGACCCCGTTCCACGGCTCGTGGCCCTCGTCGACCAGCTCGCGGAACACCCAGCGGTTGCCCGCGTCCCGCACCGCGTCCAGGGTGGCCCGGCCGACGGCGATGTGGTCGGCCTGGTTGAGGAAGACCCCGCCCCAGGTGTCGTGGAAGTTGCTGGTGATGACGATGTCCGGGCGGTGCCGGCGCACCGCGCGGGCGATGTCGCGGCGCAGCGGCAGGCCGTACTCGACGACGCCGTCCGGGTGGCCGAGGAACTCGACGGTGTCGACGCCGACGATGGCGGCGGAGGCGATCTGCTCGGCCTCCCGCAGCGGGCCGCACCGCTCGGGGTCCATGCCGTCGATGCCGGCCTCGCCGCTGGTGACCATCACGTAGACGACGTTCTTGCCCTGGTCCGTCCAGCGGGCGACGGCGGCGGCCCCGCCGTACTCCATGTCGTCGGGGTGGGCGACGACCACCAGGGCGGTCTGCCAGTCCTCGTCGACGGGCTCGAAGGGCGCGGGTGCCTGCTCGGTCATGGTGGTGCTGCCTCTCGGTGGTACCGGTGCGTGCAGTCGTACGGCCATGCGGTCCTACGGTCTTACCGTCGCATGGCCGTACCGGACGTGACTCTAGGAGATCACCGGAGACGCTTGCCCTTGACGCGCGCGTCAGGGGTTAGCGTCCCCGCGACCCGTACGTCCTCGTCTCCTGGAGCCCGCCCATGCCGTCCTTCCCCACCACCGTCCGCGAGGTCCGGCTCGTCGCCGTTCCCGACGGCCTGCCCACCCCCGACACCTTCGCCCTGGCCGAGGGGCCGCTGCCCGCCCCGGGGCCCGATGAGGTGCTCGTCCGCAACCGGGCCTTCCTGGTCTACCCCGGCCTGCGCACCCTCGTCGGCGGCGCGTTCGCCGGTGCGCCCTTCACGTTCCGGCCGGGCGGCCCGCTGGCCGGCCCCGCGCTCGGCGAGGTGCTGGCCGCGCCCGCCGGGGGCCCGCTGCGGCCCGGCGACCTCGTCACCCACATGCTCGGCTGGCGCGATCACGCCGTGGCCGGGGCGGCCGCGTTCACCCGGGTGGACGACGACTTCCCGGACCCGATCGCCCTGCTCTCCCCCGGCGTCGTCGCGTACGCCGCGCTGACCCGCGCGACGGCGGTGCGGGAGGGGGACGTGGTCCTGGTCACCGGCGCGGCGGGCGCGGTCGGCACGGTGGCCGGGCAGCTGGCGCGGCTGCTCGGGGCCGCCCGGGTGATCGGCACCACCGGCTCGGCCGCCAAGGCGAAGCGGCTGACCGGGGAGTTCGGCTACGACGCCGTGCTGGTGCGCGGGGAGGGCCCGATCGCCGACCGCTTGGCCGCGGCCGCGCCGGACGGCGTCGACGTGCTGCTGGACATGGTCGGCGGCGAGCAGCTGACGGCGGCCGTCGAATCCGCCCGCCCGGGAGCGCGGTTCGCGCTGATCGGGGCGCTCGCCGGGCAGATGGATCCGGCGCGCCGGGGCGCCGACGCGCCGGCGGTGGTGGACACCTTCCGGCTGCTCACCCAGGGCGTCACCGTGCACGGCATCAGCGGGCACGGGTACGCGGAGCTGGAGCCGGAGTGGCGCGAGCGGCTCGGCGAGTGGCTGCGCGGCGGCGGGCTGACCGTGCCCAGGACGGTGCTCAAGGGCATCGAGCAGGCGCCCGGGGCGTTGTCCAGGCTGATCGACGGTGACGTCTTCGGCGTCCTGGTCGTCGAGCTGTAGACGGCCCGTCCGGAGGGCCGGACGATCGAACGGACACCCAGGGGAGGGCGGATGACGGGTCCGATGCGGATCGGCGACGCGGCGGCGGCCGCCGGCACCACGCCGCGCGCGCTGCGCTTCTACGAACAGCGGGGCCTGCTGCCCCCGCCCGCCCGCACCGCCTCCGGCCAGCGCGCGTACGGGCCGGAGACGGTGACCCGGGTTCGGGTGATCCGCACGCTGCTGGCCCTCGGGCTGACCGTCGAGGACCTGGCGAGCCGGGCGCACCGGTTGGACCTGCTCGCCGAGGACCCGCCGCGCAGTTGCGCGTCCACCGGCGACTTCGGGCCGGACACCTTCGCCCCGGTGATCGAACAGCGGCTCGCCGTGCTGGACGCGGAGATCGCCCGGCTGACCCGGCTGCGCGAGAGCCTGGCCCGGCACGCCGGGACGGTGGTTCTGCCGTAGAGCCTCCGTAGAGCCCCAGAGCCCGCCTGAGCAACTTCCAGAGAGTTCTCTGCAGAGACCCCTATGCAGAGAACTCTCTGCAACCTACGATGCAGGCATGCCCACCGACGAGACCGAAGAACCCGCCACGACGCCCGAAAGGCCGACGCGCCGGCTCGACGCGCGCAGCCTGCGCGGGCTCGCGCACCCGCTGCGGATGAAGATCTTCGAGCTGCTGAACCTCGACGGCCCGGCGACCGCCACCCGGCTCGCCGAGCGGCTCGGCGAGAACACCGGAACCGTCAGCTGGCACCTGCGCCACCTCGCCGAGCACGGCTTCATCGAGGAGGAGACCGGCCGGGGCACCAAGCGCGAGCGCTGGTGGCGGCGCGTCCCCGTCACCAACCGGCTCCAGACCAGCGACTTCCGGGACGACCCGGACACCCGTGGCGCGGTCTCGCTCTACCTGCACGAACTCGTCGAGCAGTACTTCAACCGGATCAACACCTACATCTCCCAGGACTGGCCGGACGAGTGGCGCAACGCCGGCACCATCTCGGACTGGAGCCGGCTGCAGCTGACGCCGGACCAGCTCCAGGCGCTCAACAACGACCTGTTCGCCGTCATCCAGCGCCACCTGCCGGACGAGAACACCGAGCCGGACCCGGCGGCGCTGCCGGTCGTCGTCCAGCTCCAGTCCTTCCCCCGCCGCCCCCGACCCGGCGACACCGGGAACGGCAACGCCGACGACCGGCGGAGGAGCGCCGAGTGAACACCGACGCCACCGATCCTCGCGGCCTGCTGCGCCGCCACCGCGACTTCCGGCTGTTCTGGTGCGGCGAGACGGCCGGCAAGTTCGGCGCCTCCGTCACCGGCGTCGCCATGCCGCTGATCGCCGTCTCCGAACTGCACGCCTCCACCTTCGAGATCGGCCTGCTCAGCGCCGCCTCCTCGGCACCCTGGCTGGTCATGGGCCTGCCGGCCGGCGTCTGGGTGGACCGCTTACGCCGCCGCCCCGTCATGCTCGCCGCCGCCGGCGTCTCGCTCGCGCTGTTCGCCGCCGTCCCGGTCGCCGGATGGGCGGGCCGGCTGAGCGTCGGACTGCTGCTGACCATCGCCCTGCTCACCGGCACCGCGGCCGTCTTCTTCCAGACCGCCTACACCGCCTACCTGCCCGACCTGCTCGCCCCCGCCGACCAGCCCGAGGGCAACGCCAAGCTGCACGGCAGCGCCTCCGCCGCCCAGATCGTCGGCCTCGGCTCCGGCGGCCTGATCGCCCAACTCGCCGGCGCCGCCAACGGGATGTTCGCGAACGCCGCGACCTTCCTGGTCTCGCTGCTCTGTCTGGGCCGCATCCGGCACCGCGAAGCCCCACCCCGGCCCGCCGCCGAGCGCGACCTGCGCCGCGAAGTCGGCGAGGGCCTGCGACTGCTCGCCCGGGATCCGTGGATGCGCGCCTTCACCCTGTTCGCCGCCGCGTCCAACCTGGCGCTGATGGGCTACCAGTCGATCCAGGTCGCCTTCCTGGTCCGCGAGGTCGGCCTCGCCCCGGGCACCGTCGGCGGGCTGATCGCGACGGCCGGCAGCGGCGGCGTGCTCGGTGCGTTCGCGGCCCGCCGGGTCGCCGCCCGGATCGGCACGGCCCGGGCGATGATCCTCTTCCAGCTGGGCCTGCCCTCGCTCGCCCTGCTCATCCCGCTCACCGGCACCGGCGCGGGCGTGCTCTGCTACGCCGTCGGCGGGTTCAGCATCTCGGTCGGCGTGGTCGCCGGGAACGTCATCAAGTCCGGCTTCCAGCAGCGCTACTGCCCACCCGAGCTGCTCGGCCGGATCGCCGCGAGCGCGGCCGTCCTCAGCTACGGCACCATCCCCCTCGGCGCCCTGCTCGCCGGAGCCCTCGGCACCGCGCTCGGCCTGCGCCCCGCCCTGTGGATCACCACGGCCGGAGTGCCGCTGGCGGCGCTCGTCCTCCTGCTCTCCCCCATCGGCCGCACCCGCGACCTCCCGACCACCCCCTACCCCGCCCCGGCCCCCGAACCCGCCCTCATCTGATGTGAGGTCAGCTCGCTTGGCCGGAAGGCCCCGAGAGATCGACCACGTCGGCGGCCAGCGCCAAGGCGTACCCCGCGAGGTTGCCGCCGAGCCGGTCCCCGGCCGCACCCGGGGCGAGGGGCACGGCTGCCGGGGTGGTGCCCAGGCCCGCCCGCGCTCGCGACCACCGCGTCCACGCGGTCCACGGCGCGCCCGGTGCGCAGCCGCCCGGCCCAGGCGCGAGCCCCGGTCCGGCTCGACGCCCCTGCGGTGGCGGCCCGGCGGCGACCAGGCCCTCGCCGCACTCCGTCCACACCACTGAGCCGCCACGCCACGCACGAACAAGCGGCCCGAACCCCGGCCCCGCTCGACGCCCCTGCCGTAGCCACCCGGCACCGCCCAGCGGCAACCAGGCCCTCGCCGCACTCCGTCCACACCCCTGAGCCGCCGGGCAGCACGGCCGCGCGTGCCGCGGCCGGGGCGTGGCGGGGTGGCGCCGTAGGTTGACGGCATGGCACAGGACCCGCCGGGTGGCCGGCTCTCCCCTCCGAAGTGGCTGACCGCCGGGATGCGCCCGCAGCCGGCGGCGGTGCCGTGGGCGGCGGTGGCCCGGGCCTCCGTGGCGCTGGCGGCGCCGCTGGCCGTCGGGCTGGCGGCGGGGCGGCCGGCGTACGGGGCGCTGGCCTCGATGGGCGCACTGTCCGCCGTCATCGGCGACACCGCCGACGCCTACCGGATGCGGGTCTTCAACATCGCCGTACCGCAGCTGTTCGGCGCGGCCGGAATCACCCTCGGCGCCCTGGTGTTCGGGCGCGACTGGACGGCCGTCGCCGTCCTGACGCTGGTCGCGCTGGTCTCCGGGATGATCTCCTCGATCGGCTCGGTCGCCTCCGTCTCCGGCCTGCTGCTCCTGCTCAACGCCGTCGTCGCGGCCGGCCTGCCGATGCCGCACCCGTGGTGGAAGGCTCCGCTGCTGCTGCTCGCCGGCGGGGCCGTGGTGCTGCTGCTCACCCTGTTCGCCTGGCCGTTGCGCGGCGGCGTGCCGGAACGGGCGGCGGTGGCCGACACCTACCGGACCGTCGCCGCGTTCGTCCGCGCCGCCGGCACCCCGGAGCACGACGAACGGCGGCTGGCCGTCACCCGGTCGCTCAACTCCTCCTACGACCTGCTGCTCGCCCACCGCACCCGCCGGCACGGCCGCTCCCCCGGTCTGGCCCGGCTGATCGCCCGGCTCAACGCGCTGATACCGGTCGTCGAGGCGGCGTCCGCCGCGAAGCTGCGCCCGACGGACCGGCTCGGCCCGCTGCCGGAGGCCTACCGGGCCGCCGTGCTGACGCTCGCCGACGCCGTCGAACGCGGCCGGCCCGCCGCGTCGGGCCGGGACCCCGCCGCCTTCCTCGACCTGCCGGTGCCCACCGGCCCGTCCGAGCGGGCGCTGGACCAGGCCCTGCGCTACGCGGCCGCCGTCGACGCCGAGCCCGGGTCCTCCGGCACCGCCGTCCCCGACCGGCTCGGCCGCCCCGCCGCCCCCGGCGAGCGGGTCCGGCGCGCCGCGCGGGCGGCGCTGCTCTCCGGCGCGTCCTGGCGGTACGGCCTGCGGCTGGCGCTCTGCATCGGTCTGGCCCAGGCGCTGGTCTCGGTCCTGCCGGTGCCCCGCTCGTACTGGGTCGCGCTGACCGTCACCTTCGTCCTGAAGCCGGACTTCGGCTCGGTGTTCTCGCGCGCCGTGCTGCGCGCCTTCGGCACCGCGCTCGGCCTGCTGATCGCCGTTCCGGTGCTCGCCGAGGTGCCGCGCGGCTGGTGGGACGTGCCGACCGTCGCGGTGCTGGCCGCGCTGATCCCGGCGTTCTCGGCGAAGGGGTACGCCTTCCAGACGGCGGCCGTCACGCCGGTGATCCTGCTGCTCTCCGACCTGCTCAACCACCAGGGCTTCGGGCTGGTGCTGCCCCGGTTGTACGACTCGCTGATCGGCTGCGCGATCGCGCTGCTGGCCGGCTACCTGTGCTGGCCGGAGTCCTGGCACACCCGGATCGGCGACCGGCTGGCCGACGCCGTCGCGGACGCCTCCGCGTACGTCGCCCTGGCCTTCGCGGGCGCCCCGGGGCGCGACCGGCCGTCCCGGCCGCGCCGGCGCCGTCGGCTCTACCGGGACCTGTCGGCGGTCCGCTCGGAGTTCCAGCGCGCGCTCACCGAGCCGCCGCCGACCGGCACCCGGGCGGCGGCGTGGTGGCCGCTGGTGATCGCGGTGGAACGGGTGGTGGAGGCGACCACCGCCACCCGGGTCCGGGTCGAGCACGGGGTGCCGGCGCCGGCGCCGCGGGACGTCGCCGCGATCGCCGCCGACCTCGCCGCGCTGGCCGAGGCGCTGCGCACCGGCACGCCGCTGCCCGCCCCGTCCGAGGAGGTGCCCGCCGCGTCCGCCGACGACGTCCTCGCCCCGCTGCGCCGCGAGGTCCGCGCGGCCTGCGCGATCGCGTCCCCGGTCCTCGGCTGACGGCGGCCGGGAGCGGGGAACCGGGAAGCAGCGGCCGAGGACCCCGCTCAGTCCTGGATCCGCCGCCAGGGCCGGTCCGCCTCCAGCGCGAACGCCAGTTCCAGGAGCACCCGTTCGTCCCCGTGGGCGGCCGAGAGGTGGACGCCGATCGGCAGGCC
The DNA here is from genome assembly GCF_039527695.1 of Kitasatospora putterlickiae. NCBI lineage: Bacteria > Bacillati > Actinomycetota > Actinomycetes > Kitasatosporales > Streptomycetaceae > Kitasatospora > Kitasatospora putterlickiae. The sequence continues at coordinate 48,152 of NZ_BAAAKJ010000122.1, read as the reverse complement.
CTCGGGGCTCGCGCCGCCCGGCAGGGCGATGGCCGGGCCGCCGGTGATGTTGTTGACCGGGGTGAAGGCCACGTAGCGGGTGAGCCGCTCGATCAGCTCGTCGAACGCGACGTTCGGGCTCAGGTGGCCGATCGGCGGCGCCACGTGCGCCAGCACCGGCGAGAGGATCGCGTCGTGCGTACGGAACATCTCCGCGTACGTCCACTCGGCCGCGCGCAGCCGCCGCAGCACGCCCGGCACCCGGGCGAACTCGCGGTGGAAGACCCGCCGCAGGCCGGTGGTGAGCCCGTCGAGCCGGGCCGCCCGGAAGCCGGGGTCGACGGTCAGCCGGCCGGTGGTGGCGATCAGGAAGGCGATGCAGCCCCAGTAGAGGATGAAGTCGCGGGAGAACTCCGCGCCGAACGGCAGCCGCACCGGCGTCACGTCGTGGCCCAGCGCGGCGAGCCGGGCGGCCGTCTCCTCGACCGCCGCCCGGGTCGGCCCGTCGGTGGGCGCCGTCGGGGAGTCCAGCACCAGGCCGATCCGCAGCCGGCGGGTCCCCGGGCCCTCGACCAGGCCGAGCGGGGGCAGGGCGGGGTTGCGGTGGTGGCGTTCGGCGGCGGCGAGGAACGCGGCGGTGTCACGGACGGAGCGGGTCAGCACGCCGTCGATGACGATGTCGACCGGCAGTCGGCGGCCCTGGGCGTTGGGCACCATCCGGCCACGGGTGGGCTTGAGGCCGACCAGGCCGCAGCAGGCGGCGGGGATCCGGATCGAGCCTCCGCCGTCGTTGGCGTGCGCGATCGGGACGACGCCGGAGGCGACCAGCGCCGCCGCGCCGCCGGAGGAGGCGCCCGGGGAGTGCGAGGTCCGCCACGGGTTGCGGACGGGGCGGGCCCCGGCGTACTCGGTGGAGGCGTTGAGGCCGAACTCCGGCAGCCTGGTCTTGCCGAGGACGGACAGGCCGGTGCCGAGGAACTGCTCGGCGAAGCCGGCGCTGCGGCGGGCGGGCTTGGCGCGGAAGGCCGAACTGCCCTGGCCGGTGGGCATGCCGCGCAGGTCGGTGTTGTCCTTGAGGTAGCTGGGCACGCCGTACAGCGGCCCGTCCGGTCCGGCGCCGGGCACGCCGGCGCACGCGCCCCGCCCCCGCCCGTACGCGGCGAAGGCGACCGGGGCGAGCGCCGCGTCGACGCGTTCGGCGCGCGCCGCGGCGGCCGCCGCCA
>NZ_BAAAKJ010000122.1:40384-46916 GCF_039527695.1 Kitasatospora putterlickiae | reverse complement strand
ACTCCGCGGGGCTCACCCGGCCGGCCCGCACCAGGGCGGCCAGGGCCACCGCGTCGTGCTCCCCCAACGCGTCGTCCCCGTAGGCGTGCACCCGCTCCTCGGCCATCCGGACTCCCCATCCCTGTCGGTCGGTGACGGCACCCGGCCCGGATTCCTACCTACCCGTCGGTAATGCCGTGCGAGCTGAGCAGTCTAGGACGAGGGGGTCGCGCGGAACACCCCCGCGTGGCGTGGGCACGATCGCGCGGCACCGCCCGTTCGCCCCTGCGACGCTACTGGGATCCCGGCCGCCGGGCCCGACCCCCGGCGGCCCGCGTCACCACCGGCACCACCGAAAGCTGGTCCGCATGATCGAGCTCGACTTCGACGGCCACGGCTTCCGCCGCGACGGCGCGCCGCACCGCATCGTCTCCGGCGCGCTGCACTACTTCCGGGTCCACCCCGACCTGTGGGACGACCGGCTGGCCCGCCTGCGCGCCCTGGGCGTCAACACGGTGGACACCTACATCCCCTGGAACTTCCACGAACTCCCCGGCGGTGAAGTGGACTTCACCGGCTGGCGGGACATCGCCCGGTTCGTCCGGCTGGCCGAGCGGCACGGGCTCGACGTCATCCTCCGCCCCGGCCCGTACATCTGCGCCGAGTGGGAGTTCGGCGGCCTGCCGGCGCGGCTGCTGGCCGTGGACGGGATCCGGCTGCGCAGCTCCGACCCCGCCTTCCTCGCCGCGGTGGACGGCTGGTTCGACGCCCTGGTGCCCGAACTGCTGCCGCTGCTGGGCAGCCGGGGCGGCCCGGTGGTGGCCGTCCAGGTGGAGAACGAGTACGGGAGCTACGGCAACGACGCCGCCTACCTGGCGCACCTGCGCGACGGCCTGGTGGCGCGCGGGGTGGACTGCCTGCTGTTCACCGCCGACGGCTCCGAGGACTTCATGCAGCAGGGCGGTGCGATCCCGGGCCTGCTGGCCACCGCCACCTTCGGCTCCCGCGCGCCCGAGCGCTTCGAGGTGCTGCGCCGCCATCAGCCCCAAGGCCCGCTGGCCGCCATGGAGTTCTGGATCGGCTGGTTCGACCGGATCGGTGAGCCGCACCACGTCCGGGACGCCAAGGAGGCCGCCGCCTCGCTCGACGAACTCCTCGCCACCGGCGCCTCCGTCAACCTCTACATGGCGCACGGCGGCACCAGCTTCGGCCTCTGGGCGGGCGCCAACCACTCCGGCACCGGCCCGGACACCGCCGGCTTCGAGCCGACCACCACCAGCTACGACTACGACGCGCCGATCGGCGAGGCCGGCGAGCTGACCGAGAAGTTCCACACCCTGCGGTCCGTCATCGGCAAGTACGTCCCGCTCCCGGAGGGCGAACTCCCTCCCCTTCCACCCCGGTTGGCGCCACGCCGGCTCGACCGCGCGACCGGCCGGGCCCGCCTCCTGGACTCCCTCGACGCGCTCTCCGCGCCCGTCCACCGCCCCGCCCCCGAGCCGATGGAACGCCTCGGCCAGTCGCTCGGCCTCATCCACTACCGCACCCGCGTCCCCGGCCCGCGCCCCGAACTCCCGCTGCGCGTCGACGGCATCGGCGACTTCGCCCACGTCTTCGCCGACGGCCGCCCGCTCGGCGTCCTCGACCGCAACGCCCCGGGCCGCACCCTCCCCCTCGCCACCGGCCCCGCCGGCGTCACCCTGGACATCCTGGTCGAGGCCCTCGGCCGCGCCAACTACGGCCCCCAGCTGGCCGACCACAAGGGCATCCGGCGCGGCGTCTCGCACGAACGCCAGCGCCTGCACGGCTGGGAGATCCGCCCGCTGCCGCTCGCCGACCTCACCCCGCTCACCTTCCACGACACCCTCGACACCGCCGACGGCGACCCGGCCTTCCACCGCTTCGAGACCGACCTCGACACCCCCGCCGACACCTTCGTCGCCCTCCCCGGCTGGGGCCGCGGCCTGCTCTGGCTGAACGACTTCCTGCTCGGCCGCTACACCCACGAGGGCCCCCAGCGCACCCTCTACGCCCCCGCCCCGCTCTGGCGGCCGGGCCGCAACACCCTCACCGTCCTCGAACTCGCCCACCACGGCGAGTTTCTGGACCTCCGCGACGAGCCCGACCTCGGCCCCACCACCCGCGCCCCCAGCGCCGACTACTGAGCGGCCCGCCGGGGCCCGGGAGGCTGTGCGCTCCCGGGCCCGGGCGGCGGGGGTCACTCGACGGTGACGCTCTTGGCGAGGTTGCGGGGCTTGTCGACGTCGCGCTTGAGGGCGACGGCGGTGTGGTAGGCGAGGAGCTGGAGCGGGATGTTGAGGAGCAGCGGGTCCAGCTCGGGCTCACTCTTGGGGACCAGGACGCAGTGGTCGGCGAGCCTGGCCTCGGGGCGGCGGTGGGCGATGGCGAGGACGCGGCCGGCGCGGGCCTTGATCTCGCCGAGGGTGGTGAGGTTCTTGTCGAGCAGCTCGTCGTCCGGCACCAGGGCGACGGTGGGCAGCTCGGGGCTGATCAGGGCCAGCGGGCCGTGCTTCAGCTCGCTCGCCGGGTAGGCCTCGGCGTGCACGTAGGAGATCTCCTTGAGCTTCTGCGCGCCCTCGCGGGCGACCGGGTAGCCGCGCACCCGGCCGATGAACATCATCCCGGTGGAGTCGGCGTACTCGGCGGCGAGGCGGGCGATCTCCTCGCTCCGGGCGAGGACCTCGCCGATCTGGCCGGGCAGCGCCTTGAGGGCGGAGACGATCCGGCGGCCGTCGGCGGGCGAGAGGTCGTGGATCCGGCCGAAGTGCAGGGCGAGCAGCGCGAAGGCGACGACGGTGGAGGTGAACGCCTTGGTGGAGGCGACCGAGATCTCCGGGCCGGCGTGCAGGTAGATGCCGCCGTCGCACTCGCGGGCGATGGCGCTGCCGACGGTGTTGACGACGCCGAGCACCCGGCCGCCCTTGCGCTTGACCTCCTGGACGGCGGCGAGGGTGTCGTAGGTCTCGCCGGACTGGCTGACCGCGATGTAGAGGGTGTCGGCCTCGATGACCGGGTTGCGGTAGCGGAACTCCGAGGCGGGCTCGCTGTGCGCGGGGATCCGAGCCAGCTCCTCGATGAGCTGGGCGCCCATCTCGCCGGCGTAGTAGGCGGAGCCGCAGCCGAGGATCTTGACCCGGCGGATCTCGCGCAGCTCGCGGGCGTCCAGGTTGAGGCCGCCGAGGTGGGCGGTGGCGAACCGCTCGTCGAGGCGGCCGCTGAGGGTGCGTTCGACGGAGCCGGGCTGCTCGTGGATCTCCTTGAGCAGGAAGTGCTCGTAGCCGCCGGTGTCGTAGGAGTCGATCTCCCAGTCGACGGTGGACGGCTGGCGGTGGGTGGTGCGGGCGTCCTCGGTGAAGGTGCGGAAGCCGTCGGCGCGCACGGTGGCCAGTTCGCCGTCCTCCAGGTGGACGACCTGGCGGGTGTAGCGGACCAGGGCGGAGACGTCGGAGGCGACGAACATCTCCTTCTCGCCGATGCCGAGCACGATCGGGCTGCCGTTGCGGGCGACCACGACGCGGTCGGGCTGCTCGGCGTCGAGGACGGCGATGCCGTAGGTGCCGACGACCTTGCCGAGCGCGGCCCGGACGGCGTCCTCCAGGTCGCCGCCCTCGGCGGCGTGGGCGGCGACCAGGTGGGCGAGCACCTCGGTGTCGGTCTCGGAGCGGAAGACGGCGCCGTCGGCGGCGAGCCGGGCGCGCAGGTCGTCGGCGTTCTCGATGATGCCGTTGTGGACGACGGCGATGCGCTCGGCGTTGTCCAGGTGCGGGTGGGCGTTGGCGTCGCTGGGGACGCCGTGGGTGGCCCAGCGGGTGTGGCCGATGCCGGTGGTGCCCTTGAAGCGGGCGGGCACGTCGGCGGCGAGGTCGGCGACCCGGCCCTTGACCTTGCGGACCTTGAGGCCACCGGTGCGCCCGGCGACGGCGACGCCGGCCGAGTCGTAGCCGCGGTACTCAAGCCGGGCGAGGCCCTCCAGCAGGAAGGGGGTCGCGTCCTTGGGGCCGATGTAGGCCACGATTCCGCACATGGTGGACTCCTTGGTTCGGTGAGGACGGGGGCGGCCGGCCGGCGCGGGCCCGGTTCGAGCCGGACGCGGGCCTGGTTCGAGCCGGATGCGGGCCGGATGCGGGCCGACAAGACCTGAACGCGGGCGGTCAGCCGTAGACGATCCGGCGCAGCTGGCGGGCCGAGAGTCCGGGCGCCGCGACCCGGCGGGCCGGCAGCTCCTCGGCGAGCCGCGCGAAGATCCGCTCGTTGGTCAGGCCGCGTGCCTGCAGCTCGCCGTGGCGGCGCCGGACGTACTCCTCGGTGGTCTCGGAGAAGTAGGCCAGCACCTCCGCCACCACCCGCGCCGCCTCCCGGGGCCCGAGCGGGCTGGTCCGGGCGAGGTGGGCGAGCAGGTCTTCGTGAGGGTGCGAGGAACCGGGCGAGCTGGACACGAATGGGGAGCCTAGGCGTCCGGACGCCAAAAGATCAAAGATCCTGCCCGAAATCGGGCAGGATCTTGCAGTGTTCGAAACGTGAACGGGGGTCTTGTAGCCGCCCGGGCGATCACGTAGCGTGATGGCGTGCTCACACACCGGGGGTCGGGGGTGGAACGGGAGCATCGGAAGAGTGTCGGAAGAACCGGAGGCTTGCTGATGTGCGGGATCACCGGATGGGTCGCCTACGACCGCGACCTGACCCTCGAACGAGCGGTGCTCGACGCCATGACGGACACCCAGCTCCGCCGCGGCCCGGACTCCGGCGGCGTCCACCTGGCGCGGCACGCCGCGCTGGGCCACCGGCGCCTCGCCGTGATCGACCCGGAGGGCGGCGTCCAGCCGATGACGGTCGAGCACGACGGCCGGACGCTGGCCGCCCTCAGCTACAGCGGGGAGGTGTACAACCACCACGAGCTGCGCGCCGAACTGGAGGCCGCCGGGCACCGCTTTCGCACCCGCAGCGACACCGAGGTGGTGCTGCGCGCCTACCTGGAGTGGGGCGAACACCTGGCCGAACGGCTCAACGGCATGTTCGCCTTCGCCGTCTGGGACGCCCGCACCGAGGAGCTGCTGCTGGTCCGCGACCGCATGGGCGTCAAACCGCTGCACTACCACCCGACGCCGGACGGCGTGGTCTTCGGCTCCGAGCCGAAGGCGCTGCTCGCCCACCCCGCGGTGCGCCCGGTGGTCGACCTCGACGGGCTGCGCGAACTGCTCGCGCTGACCCGCACCCCGGGACTCACCCCGTACCGGGGCATCGCCGAGGTCCAGCCCGGCCACCTGGTCCGGGTGCGGCGACAGGGCCTCACCGTGCGGCGCTACTGGGCGCTGGAGGCCCGCGAGCACACCCAGGACCTCGCCACCACGATCGGCACCGTCCGGGCACTGCTGGAGGACATCGTCCACCGCCAGCTGGAGTCCGACGTGCCGCTCTGCTCGCTGCTCTCCGGCGGCCTGGACTCCAGCGCGGTCACCGCCCTGGCGGCCCGGACGCTGCGCGCCGCCGGCGCCGGGCCGGTCCGCTCCTTCGCGGTCGACTTCACCGGGCAGTCCGAGCACTTCGCCCCGGACGCCGTGCGCACCACCCAGGACGGCCCCTACGCCGAGATGCTCGCCCGGCACGTCGGCGCCGAACACCGGGTGGTCGAGCTGGACCCCGCCGCCCTCGGCGCCCCGGCGCAGCGGCTCGCCACCCTGCGCGCCCGGGACCTGCCGGGCGGCGTCGGGGACATGGACGCCTCGCTGCTGCTGCTCTTCCGCGGGGTGCGCGAGCGCTCCACGGTGGCGCTGTCCGGCGAGTCCGCCGACGAGCTGTTCGGCGGCTACCGCTGGTTCCACGACCCGGGGATCGTCCGGACCGAGGACTTCCCGTGGGCGGCCGTGCTGAGCAGCCTCGGCGGCACCGGCAGCGGGCCGCGCGAGCAGCTGCTGGACCGGGAGCTGCTCGGCAAGCTCGACCTGCCCGGCTACCGGCGGGCCCGCTACCGGGAGGCGCTCGCCGAGGTCCCGCACCTGCCGGACGCCGACCCGTTCGAACGGCGGATGCGGGAGGTGTCGTACCTCAACCTGACCCGCTTCGTCCGCATCCTGCTGGACCGCAAGGACCGGATGAGCATGGCCACCGGTCTTGAGGTGCGGGTGCCGTTCTGCGACCACCGGCTGGTGCAGTACGTCTTCAACGCGCCGTGGTCGATGAAGTCCTTCGACGGCCGGGAGAAGAGCCTGCTGCGCGCGGCCGTGCGGGACGTGCTGCCGGCCGAGATCGCCGAGCGGATGAAGAGCCCGTACCCGATCGTGCAGGACCCGCGCTATCCGCGGCTGCTGCGCGCCGAGCTCGCCGCGCTGGCCTCCGACCCCCGCTCCCCCGCCCTCGCCCTGCTGGACCGGCGGGCGCTGTCCGACGCGCTCGCGCCGGACACCGACCCGCAGTCGGTCCGGCTGGCGACCGATCTGGCCCTGGACCTCGACGCGTGGCTGACCGAGTACCAGGTCGAACTGGAGCTCTGAGCGAGGCGCCCGGGCGGCGCGGGCACCGCCGCGCCCGGCCCGCA
>NZ_BAAAKJ010000122.1:40043-40356 GCF_039527695.1 Kitasatospora putterlickiae | reverse complement strand
GTGACCAGCCACCGGCCCGCTTCGTTGACCAGCAGGGGCGTGCGATAGCGTCGCCGACACCTCCCGAATGGCGGCCGATAACACGGAATCCCACGCCCGTGCCGTCAGGATGGGGAGAGTCCCGTCCGTCTCGATCCGCCGGGGGATCTCCGTCATGCAACCGCGAGCCTTCGCGATCCTCACCGCCCTGCTGCTCGGGGTGCTCGGCCTGGGGTCGGTGGCCGTCACCGACTGGACGCCCGAGCCGGTCACCGAGCCTGCCGACCGGCCGGAACAGGGGCAGGAGCAGGGGCAGGAACAGGAGCCGGGCGGC
>NZ_BAAAKJ010000122.1:32107-39996 GCF_039527695.1 Kitasatospora putterlickiae | reverse complement strand
GCCGCGCAGCCGGCCGCGAGTGCCACCGCGACCGGCGACCCGGCGGTGTGGACCCGCTCGACGCTGCGCAACAAGCTGATGGCCGAGATGGAGGCCGGCGACCCCGGCATCGCCCTGGCCGACCTCGACAAGATCACCAAGCAGCTGCCGTACACCGTGCGGTTCTGCCACCCGATCGCCCATGAGCTCGGGCACGCGGCGGTCAAGCGCTTCAACGCCGACTTCCAGAAGGTCATCTCCTTCCCGCACGAGACCTGCGCGGCCGGCTACCTGCACGGCGCCGTCGAGGAGATGCTCAACGCCTCGACCCAGCCCGAGGCCGACCTGGTCAAGCTCTGCGCGCCCAAGAACAGCGGCCCGTGCATCCACGGCGTCGGCCACGGCACGATGTTCGTCGCCAAGCAGGACGTCGCCAAGGCGCGCGAGCTGTGCAACCTGTTCACCACCGACCAGAACCGGATCCGCTGCTCCGAGGGCCTGTTCATGCAGCTCTTCGGCCCGGACGAGGAGGACGAGAAGGCGAAGGCCAACCTCCCCGCCGACAAGCTCGCCCAGGACCCGCTCTACCCGTGCAAGGAGCAGCCGGCGCTCTTCCAGTCCGCCTGCTTCTTCTACGCGCCGACCTTCTACCTCTCCTCGCACGACTACCCGAACCACCCCGAGGTGTACGCCGAGGCCCTGAAGTGGTGCCTGAGCGGCCAGGCCTCCGGCGGGGCGGTGGACTGCAGCCGGGGCGTGGGCTCGCGCACCATGAAGTACAACCTGGACCGCGAGGACTGGGCCGCCCAGCAGTGCGCCACCGCCGCCGACGGCTGGCAGCGCAAATCCTGCGCGGAGGGCCTGGTCAGCTACTACACGGTGAACTACACGGAGGCGGGGGCGGCCGGCCGGCTCTGCGCCAAGTTCACCGACAAGGAGATGCAGGGCTACTGCCGCTCCGCGAGCGGTCTGTCCAGCTCGCTGGACTGACGCCCGCCGTCCCACCTGTCGGGCCCGCGCCGCACGGCGCGGGCCCGCTTTCGTAGGATCGCGGGGACCGGGTGCGCCGAGGACGCCGCGCCACCAGGCCCGCACCCTCCCGGAGCCGCACATGACCTCCGACGACTTCCGCGCCGCCGCGCACGCCGCCGCCGACCTGGCCGCCGACCACCTGGCCGGGCTGGCCGCCCGCCCGGTCTGGCGGCCGATGGACGACGCCGCCCGCCGCACCCTGCTGGACGCCCCGCTGCCCTCGGCCGGCCGCCCGCTCGCCGAGCTGCTGGACGCGGTCGGCCGCGACGTCCTGCCGTACCCGATGGGCAACGGCCACCCGCGCTTCTTCGGCTGGGTGAACTCCGCCCCGGCCTCGGCGGGCGTGCTCGCCACCCTGGCCGCCGCCGCGATGAACCCCAGCTCGGCCGGCGGCGATCACGCCGACGTCCACCTGGAGCGGGCCGTGGTCCGCTGGATCGCCGAGCTGGTCGGCTTCCCGCACCCGGCCGGCGGCGGGCTGCTCACCTCCGGCACCTCGATGGCGACCATCATCTGCCTGGCCGCCGCCCGCGACCGGGCCGCGCGCGCCGCCGGGTGGGACGTCCGCGAGGACGGCCTGGCCGGGATGCCGCCGCTGGTCGGCTACGTCACCGGCGAGACCCACTCCTGCGTCCGCAAGGCCGCCGAGCTGCTGGGCCTCGGCAGCAGGCACCTGCGCACCGTGGCCACCGGCCCCGACGGGCGCCTCGACCTCGCCGACCTGCGCGCCGCCGTCGCCCGCGACCGGGCCGCCGGACTGCTGCCCTTCCTGGTGGTCGCCTCGGCCGGGACGGTCGGCACCGGCGCGGTGGACGCCTTCGACCCGATCGCCGACCTCTGCGCCGAGCAGCGGCTGTGGCTGCACGTGGACGGCGCCTACGGCGCGTTCGGCGTGCTCGACCCGGTGATCGCGCACCGCTACGCCGGGCTCGGCCGGGCCGACTCGCTCGCCCTCGACCCGCACAAGTGGCTCGGCGTCCCGGTCGACTGCGGCTGCGCGCTGGTCCGCGACCCGGCCGGGCTGCGCGCCACCTTCAGCCTCGTCCCCTCCTACCTGCGCGACGAGGCCGCCGGGGACCTCGGCTGGTTCTCCGAGTACGGCACCGAGCAGACCCGTCCGTTCCGCGCGCTCAAGGTGTGGGCCACCATCGCCCACCGCGGCCGCGACGGCCTCGCCCGGGACATCGCCCGCACCAGCGCGCTCGCCCGCCGGCTCGGCGAACTCGTCTCCGCCGACCCGGAGTTGGAGCTGCTCGCCGAGGTCCAGACCTCGATCGTCGCGTTCCGCCTCCGCCCGCCCGGCCTCGCCGAACCGGCGCTGGACGCCCTCAACCGCGAACTGCCCGCCGCCGTCCAGCGCCGCGGCCGCGCCTTCGTCACCGGCGCCCGCCTCGCCGACCGCGAGACGCTCCGCGCCTGCCTGCTCAACCCGGCCACCACCGAGGCGGATCTGGAACTCCTCGTTCAGGAAGTGAAGGCCTCGGGCGCCGAGGTCGCCGCGTCACTGCACCATTAACCGTCAGGTCACGGGGGATTCGTGATCGTGAAACACCGGAGCGGCAGATTGATGGCATGGAGCACCTGGAGAAGCCGAAGCCCGGAACCGTCCCGACCATGAACCCCTCCCGTGCCCAGCGCCGTGGCGCCCGCGGCCACCGGTGGCGGCGCGACGCGGTGGAACTCGCCGCCGTCTTCCTCTCGGTGACCACCGCCGACCTGGTGGCCAAGCTCGTGGTGCACGGGCCGGACGGGCCGGTGGTGCTCGCCGCGTCCGCGACCGCGCTGCTCGCCACGGCGCTGTTCCACACCTGGTGGTCGCACCGGTACCGGTTGCACGGGCCGCCCGCTCCGGACGCGCCCGCGCCACCGGCCGCCACCGACCCGGCCGGCACCGATCCGGCCGACACCGCCGAGCCGCTGAAGGGGCCGCTGCACGACTTCGAGGAGACCGCGCTGTGGCGGGTCCGCACCACGGTGCGGGACTCCCCCGGCAGCCTGGCCCGGGTCTGCGCGGCCTTCGCCGCCCGGCACGTGAACATCGTCTCGATGCAGTCCCACCCGCTGCCGGCCGGCGCCGTGGACGAGTTCTTCGTCCGCGCGCCGCGCTCGCTGGGCCGGGCCGACCTCACCGCGCTGGTGGCCGGCGCCGGCGGGCAGGACATCTGGACCGGCCCGGCCGACGCCCACGACCTGGTGGACGTGCCGACCCACGTCCTGGCGCTGGCCACCCGGACCGCGCTGGACGCCGCCGAGCTGCCGATCGCGCTGCGCCGGCTGTTCGGGCGGTGCGGCATCCGGCAGTACCCGGGCGGTGCCGCGCGCGACGCCGCCGGGGTGGACGGGCACGTGCTGCGGCTGCCGCTTCCCTCCGGGGACCTCATCGAGCTCACCCGCCCGCAGCTGCCGTTCACCCCGACCGAGTTCGCCCGGGCCCAGGCGCTGGTCGAGCTGGACACCCTGCTCGGGCCCCGGGTGCCGGACGTCCGGGCCCGGCTGAGCCTGCCCGCCGGCGCCGACCTGACCGTCCGGCGCGCGGACGCCGCCGACAAGGAGGCCGCGCTGGCGATGCACCACCGCTGCTCCCCCGAGGCCCTGCGCAAGCGCTACCACGGGCCGGTCCGGGACGCCGACCGCTATCTGGACCACCTGCTCGACGCCCGGCACGGCCAGACGCTGGCGGTGGAGACGGCCGACGGGCGGATCGTCGCCCTCGGGCACCTGATGTGGGACGACGACAGCGCCGAGGTGGCGGTGCTGGTCGAGGACGCCTGGCAGCGGCGCGGGCTGGGCCTGGACCTCATGCGGCGGATGTCGGCGCTGGCCCTGGAGGCCGGGGTGGAGACGGTGTACGCGGTCACCCAGTCGTCCAACTCCGGGCTGATCGCCACCATGCGCCGGCTGGCGGCGCCGCTGGACTACCAGGTGGAGGACGGCACGCTGGTCATCACCGCGCACCTGGCGGAGGCGGCCGAGGAGCTTCCGGTGCCCTGGCAGACCCGCCCGGGCCGGTAATCATCCGGTCATTTCTTCACCACACCCTCACCAAGGTCACCAGGCTCACCACGGGCACCTCCCGGCCCGGGGACCCGGCCCCGGCGACCGGCCCGGGGACCCACCGCACGGAACCGGCGCGCGGAACCGCCGCGCCCCGCCCGCGCGTCCCCCACGGCGAACGGCCCCTCCGTACACCGCCGGTCCCGGCCCCGGGCCAGGACCGCCCGCGGGGGTCCTCCGGGCGCGTCCCAGCAGGCGGCGCGGGGTCCGGGGCGCCGAGCCCGGCGGCGGAGTCGGTAGGCTGATCCCGTCCCCGCCGCCCCACGGCCCGCAGTCCGGCCCGGGCGGTGCCGCAGCAAGGAGGAACCACTGAGCATGGCAGGCACCGAATCGGAGCCCACAGGCGCACGCGACGCCTCGCTGCCGGCGCGCGCGAAGATCGCGGTGACCGCCGGCAAGGTGGCCGCGGCCGTCTCCCGCAAGGCCGGGCGCGGCAGCGGCTCGGTGATCGGCGGCAAGGTCGCCCTGAGGCTCGACCCCGATCTGCTCGCCACCCTCGCCGAGAACCTCGACGTCGTGCTGGTCAGCGCCACCAACGGCAAGACCACGACCACCCGCCTGATCGCCGAGGCGCTGCGCGCCGCCGGTCCGGTGGTCTCCAACGCGCTGGGCGCCAACATGCCGGCCGGCATCACCTCCGCCCTGGCCGGCGGCTCGGACGCCCGCTTCGGCGTCATCGAGGTCGACGAGAAGTACCTGGCGATGGTGGCCCGGGACACCCGCCCCAAGGCGATCGCCCTGCTCAACCTCTCCCGCGACCAGCTGGACCGCGCCGCCGAGACCCGCATGATGGCGGAGAAGTGGCGCGAGGGCCTCCAGGACACCGAGGCCGTGGTGATCGCCAACGCCGACGACCCGCTGGTGACCTGGGCCGCCTCCTCCTGCAAGAAGGTGGTCTGGGTGGCCGCCGGACAGGCGTGGAAGGAGGACGCCTGGTCCTGCCCCGCCTGCGGTGGTGTGATGCAGCGTCCCGGCGACGACTGGTTCTGCCAGGAGTGCGGCTTCCGGCGCCCCAACCCGCACTGGGCGCTGCAGGGCACCCATGTGATCGACCCGCAGCGCGGCGCCTGGCCGATCCAGCTCCAGCTGCCCGGCCGGGCCAACCTGGCCAACGCCACCAGCTCGGCCGCCGTCGCCGCCGTGTTCGGGGTCGCCCCGCAGGTCGCCCTGGAGCGGATGCGCTCGGTCACCGCGGTGGCCGGCCGCTACGACGTCGTCCAGTACCAGGGCCGGGACATCCGGCTGCTGCTGGCCAAGAACCCGGCCGGCTGGCTGGAGACCTTCTCCCTGATCGACGGCCCGCCCACCCCGGTGGTGCTCTCGGTCAACGCGCTCGACGCCGACGGCACCGACACCTCCTGGCTGTGGGACGTGGACTACGAGCGGCTCGCCGGGCACCCGGTGTTCGTGCTCGGCCAGCGCAAGCTGGACCTGGCGGTGCGCCTGGAGGTCGCCGGGCTGCAGTTCCACGTCGTGGACTCGCTGGAGCAGGCCGTCCGGATGGCCCCGCCCGGCCGGATCGAGGCGATCGCCAACTACACCGCCTTCCAGCAGCTGCGGAAGGTCGTGGCCGGCTGATGCCGGACCGGCGCCCGGCAGCCGCCCCAGCAGTCCACCGCACGTACGTCATGGAAGGCCTTCGAGGATGAGTGAGAGCAGCCTGCGCGTGGTCTGGGTCTACCCCGACCTGCTCAGCACCTACGGCGACCGGGGCAACGCCCTGGTCGTGGAGCGCCGGGCCCGCCAGCGCCATCTCAACGTGACCCGGATCGACGTCCGCTCCGACCAGGCGGTGCCCACCAGCGGCGACATCTACCTGATCGGCGGCGGCGAGGACCGTCCGCAGCGGCTCGCCGCCGAGCGGCTGCGCAACGACTCCGGCCTGGTGCGGGCCTCCGAGAACGGTGCGATCATCTTCGCGGTCTGCGCCGGCTACCAGATCCTCGGCCACGAGTTCGTCAACGACCTCGGCCAGCGGGAGCCGGGCCTGGGCCTGCTGGACGTGTGGACCACCCGCGGCGAGGGCGAGCGCTGCGTCGGCGACGTGCTGGCCGACGTGGACCAGCGGCTCGGCCTGCCGCAGCTGACCGGGTTCGAGAACCACCAGGGCGTGACCCACCTCGGCCAGGGCGTCAGCCCGCTCGCCCGGGTCACCGCCGGCCGGGGCAACGGCACCGGAGACGGCACCGAGGGCGCCTGGCGGGACACCGTCTTCGGCACCTACCTGCACGGCCCGGTGATGGCGCGCAACCCCGGCGTCGCGGACATGCTGATCAAGCTGGCGCTGGACGTGAACGCCCTGCCGCCGGCCGACACCACCTGGTACGACGCGCTGCGCGCCGAGCGCATCGCGGCCACGACGCGCCCCGCGTAGCACGTCCCGCGCCCGCCCGACCGGGTGCCCGCCATGCGGTCACCCGGTCCACGGACGGGCCGGAACGTACGACAATGGGGCTGCCCCTCCCCGGGGCTGCCGGCTGCACACCCTCCTCGGCAGCAGGCTGCACTTTCCACGCGGGGGCGCCGAAGGCGCCGCTCCCGCGTCGGCTCCTGCCCGGCCGGACGCAGGCGCCGTATGCTCGACACCCACGGCCGGTTTCGGATGTTCTGTCCGGATCGGCCGGTCCTTCACCCGACGGCCATCTCCGCGCCATCCCGGCGCGGGTACGGCCCGCTACGGTGACGGTCCGTCGTCCCAGCCTGTAGTCCGGCCGTTCCTCGGTTCTGCTCGGGAGTTGCAAAGCAATGCGTATTGGAGTGCTGACCAGCGGCGGTGACTGCCCCGGCCTGAACGCGGTGATCCGCTCCGTGGTCCACCGGGGGGTGGTCGACCACGGCGACGAGATCATCGGGTTCGAGGACGGCTGGCGCGGTTTCCTGGAGGGGCACCACCGGCCCCTGACCCTCGACTCGGTGAGCGGCATCCTCGCCCAGGGCGGCACGATCCTCGGTTCCTCCCGGGTGCAGCCCAGCCACCTGCGCGACGGCGTCGAGCGCGCCAAGCAGTACTGCGCGGACCTGGGCCTGGACGCGGTGATCCCGATCGGCGGCGAGGGCACCCTGAAGGCCGCCAAGCTGATGAGCGACGCGGGCCTGCCGATCGTCGGCGTGCCGAAGACCATCGACAACGACATCGCCTGCACCGACGTCACCTTCGGCTTCGACACCGCCGTCTCGGTCGCCACCGAGGCGCTGGACCGGCTGAAGACCACCGCCGAGTCGCACCAGCGGGTCATGGTCGTCGAGGTCATGGGCCGGCACACCGGCTGGATCGCCCTGAACGCGGGCATGGCGGCCGGCGCCCACGCGATCGTCGTCCCGGAGCGCCCGTTCCACATCGAGAAGCTCACCGACGTCGTCCGGGAGCGCTTCGACCGGCAGAAGAAGTTCGCCATCGTGGTCTGCGCCGAGGGCGCCAAGCCCGAGCCCGGCAGCATGCACTGGGAGGAGGGCACCAAGGACATCTACGGCCACGAGCGGTTCACCGGCATCGCCACCCAGCTCTCCCGCGAGCTGGAGCACCGGCTCGGCAAGGAGGCCCGTCCGGTGATCCTCGGACACACCCAGCGCGGCGGCACCCCGACCGCCTACGACCGGGTGCTCGCCACCCGGTTCGGCTGGCACGCCGTGGAGGCCGTCCACAAGGGCGCCTTCGGGCACATCACCGCGCTGCAGGGCACCGCCATCAACCTGGTGCCGCTGGGCGAGGCGGTGGCCGAGCTGAAGACCGTGCCGGCCGACCGCTACCTGGAGGCCGAGACGGTCATCTGACCGTCCGCCCCCACGGAGTCGTGGACCGGAGCCCCGGCCCCCGAGCGCGCGAG
>NZ_BAAAKJ010000122.1:24946-32081 GCF_039527695.1 Kitasatospora putterlickiae | reverse complement strand
GTAGCCGGTGTCGTAGGTGTACTGAGCGCCGTGGCTGAGCAGGTCGGCCGGGGCGAGGGTGTTCCACGGCTTCATCGGCTCGTTCAGGTCGACCACGTCCGGCGTGCCGGCCGTCGGCAGGTAGGTCTGGCCGGGGTTGCGCTTCTGCCACTCGGACCAGAGCTTGTCGACGAAACAGTGGTGCAGCCAGAACACCGGGTCGTTGGGCGACATCCCGGTGGCCATCTGGCCGCCCACCCAGACGTGCACCCGGTTGTGCAGGTTGACGCCGCGCCACCCCTCCAGGTTGTTGCGGAAGCCGGTCGAGGAGCTGTTCCACGGCGCGGCGTCGTAGGTGGTGATCGCGAGCACCGACTCGGTGTCGGGACGGGTGGGCAGCTGGGCCACCGCCGCGCCGAGCTGACGGCGCAGGTAGCTGCGGCTGTCGGTGTTGACGGTGAGCGTCCAGTTGCCGGTGGAGTAGGCGAACGGACCGGTGGTCACCTGGCCGTCGGTGGCCCGCCCGTTGCCGCCCATGAAGTCCGCGCCCCACACGCTGGAGGTCGCCGAGCGGTCGGCGGTCCAGTCCCAGTAGGGCAGGGTGACGCTCGGGTCGATGGCCTGGAGCGCCTGCTCGAACTCCAGCAGGTACTTCCGGTGCCAGGGCAGGAAGGACGGCGAGCGGTGGCCGGTGCGCTCGCCGTTGTCGACGTCGCTGAGGATGAACTGGTTGTGGGTCGTCACGAACGGGTCGTAGCCGCCGTTCGCCTTGAGCGCCAGCACCGCGTTGACGAAGGCGCGCTTCTCCTGGGTCGTCAGGGTCGCCTGGTTCTTGCGGACTCCCATGAGTCCCCCCTCTTGTGATCGGTGTCGGTGTCGGGTGGTGGCCGGATCAGGCGATCGTGAGCGGGACGAGCGTGGCGCCCTGCAGGTCGTTGACGGCGGCCCGGGCGAGCGCGCGCGGGGTCGCGAAGGTCTGGTAGTGGTTGACGACGCTGATCCAGGTGCCGTCGGCGTTGCGCATCATGTGCAGTTCGTCGCCGTCGATCAGGACCTGGTAGCCGGTGCCGGCGCCGCCGTGCTGGTGGCTCCCCCCGTCGACCGGACGGCCCTGGATCCGTCGGCCCTGGAACGTCTCGTCGAAGCTGTCGGAAGCGCCGGGATCGGCGGCGGTGGCCGCCCCTCCGCCCGGACCGGCCACGCCGATCACGACCGTCCCGCCGGCGACGGCCAGGGCGGCCGCGGCCCCCTGGAGCATCCGCCGTCGGGTCAGCTCGGTGCCGTGGGTGTCCTCGGACATGCCAAATACCCCCTCATGTGCCTCTGTTTCGTTAAGGCACTGTTCACAAACGATTAGTGAATCGTCAATCAAAGGCGAATTCTTGATCGGAATCGCCATTTCGATGCTCGCAAGGCACTTCGGCCTAGGGAACAGCCGATCGGCGGGGGTATGGAGGGTTGCCCTCACATTCGGTCATACTTCCGCCACCCGAACCGGCCGACCGGGGCGCACCGATCGCCGGGGTATCCCATTACAGCGCGTACGCGGTCGCCCGGACCGTTCACCTGTAGTCCATTCGGCCCCCGCCCCGGGCGAGGCCCGCCGCACATGTCCACGGCTCCTTCGATAGCGTGACGGGGTGGAGATTCTCGCCTACGGCGTCCAAGCAGACGAACAGCCGCTCCTGGAGAAGGCCTTCGCCGGCCGGCACTCCCTGCGCACGCTGGCCGTGTTCCTCAATCGCGACACCGCCCCGCTGGCCTCCGGGTACCCGGCCGTCAGCAGCAGCGTCAACGACGTCCTCGACGCCGGAACGCTCACCGTCCTCGCCGCCGGAGGCACCCGGCTGATCGCCCAGCGCTCCACCGGTTTCAACAACATCGACCTCGACTCCGCCGCCGGCCTCGGCCTCACCGTCGCCCGGGTCTCCCACTACAGTCCGTACGCGGTCGCCGAGCACGCCTGGGCGCTCGCCCTCGCCGTCAACCGCCGCCTCACCCGGGCCGCCAACCGCTCCCGCGAGTTCGACTTCCGCCTCGACGGCCTGCTCGGCCGCGACATCCACGGCATGACCGTCGGCGTCATCGGCACCGGCAAGATCGGCGAGTGCTTCGCCCGGATCGCGGCCGGATTCGGCACCCACCTCCTCGGCTGGGACATCGCCCCCAACCCCGCCTGCCTCGACCTCGGCATGACCTACACCGAACTCCCCGAACTCCTCACCCGCGCCGACCTCATCAGCCTCCACGTGCCCCTGCTGCCGGCCACCCACCACCTCATCGACGGGGCCGCGCTGGCCCGGATGAAGGACGACGCCATCCTCGTCAACTCCAGCCGCGGCGGCCTGATCGACAGCGCCGCCCTGGTCGAGACCCTGCGCGCCGGACGCCTCTCCGGCGTCGGCCTCGACGTCTACGAGGAGGAGACCGGCGTCTTCTTCACCGACCGCTCCATCCACGGCATCACCGACGACACCCTCGCCCGCCTCGTCACCTTCCCCCAGGTCCTCGTCACCAGCCACCAGGCCTACTTCACCCACACCGCCGTCGGCCAGATCATCGACGCCACCGTCCGCAACACCGACGACTTCGCCGCCGGCCGCACCAACGAGAACACCCTCGTCCCCAAGGGCTGACCCCACCCACCAGCCGGGTCGCCGCACGGCCTTCGCCCCGAGCGGCATGCTTTCGTCGAGACAACCGAGCCGCTCGGACGCGGGGCCTGTTGGCGCTGGTCAGGGCGTCCTTGACGCACCCTCGCCCTGCTCCCGTTCCGGTACGCGCACAGCGGGCAGGTGTACCGGCGGTGCGGGTGCCGGGACGAGAGCGGGAAGCAGCCGTAGGAGGAGAACGCGATGCTGCCGGGCAACGGACGGGGGGAGGCGGCCTGTCACGCACCGACCCTGTCGGCGGTCGTCGCCGCCATGGCAGGGGTTCGGGAGAGGGACCTCTGGAGGAGGGCGCCGCCCAGGCGGCCGGATCGCTGGCCGGCACAGCGCTCGGCGGCCTCGCCTGGGGGGCCACCGCCCGCAACGCCCCCATCGCGTACTCCGCCGTGGCGCCCGCGCCGGCCTGGAACGACGCCGCGGTGCTCACCGCGGAGGCCGGAGCCATCGTCGCCGTGACACTCATGCTCGGCGCCTTCCTGCGCCGCCCCTCCTCCCTCCCGCTGCTGCCGTACGCCGTGGGCCTGGCCACCGCCCTCATCATCGCCTCCCTGGGCACCCGCAGCGGCGGATCCGCCAACCCGGCACGGCAGTTCGGCCCGGCGCTGCTGTCCGGGAACACCGCCCACCTGTGGATCTACCTGCTCGCCCCGGTGATCGGCGCCTTCATCGGCGGCGGCATCCGGCACACGCTCGTCTCACCGGCCCACCGGGCACGGACCCGCCACGCCCCCGACACGGACCCCGTCTGATCAGTCCGTCCCCCGCGTCGGGTACGCCGCTCGAAGCCGGCACGGTCCAGGCGCCCTGCGTTGTCGGCGACCCCTCGCGCACACCGCGGGGCGTCGCCGGAATCCGCAGGGCGTCTGCCTGTTCCCCGGCCGCGGGGACGGTCGGCGAGCGCCGCTCTCGGGTCGAGTAGTATGGCAAATGATCGATCATTGCTCATCTGCCGAGCGAAGGAGAGTCGAGTTGCCGGTTCCCGCAGGCCCTACGAACCCCGCGCCCCTCCCCCTGGAGCGGGCCCCCCTGCACGAACACGTGCGCGCGTTCATCCTCGAAGGCCTGGTGGCCGGCCGCTGGGAGCCCGGGGACCGCATCGTCGAGCGCCGGGTCGCGGTGGAACTGGGCACCAGCCAGGCTCCGGTGCGCGAGGCGCTGCGCGAGCTGGAGGCCATGGAGCTCGTGACCTCCAGCCCCAACAAGGGCGCCCGCGTCCAGGAGCTCACCGTGGAGCAGCTCCGGGACGTGTACGTCGTGCGCGCCGCCCTGGAGCGCCGTGCCGTCATGCTGGCCGCCCCCCGGCTGGCCGGGAACACCGCCGCGCTGGAGGAGCACCTGCTCGCGATGCGCCGCGCGGCCGTCGAGGGGGACGTCGACGGCCAGGCCCTGCACGGCGTGGCCTTCCATCGCGCGATCGTCCACGCGTGCGGCAATCCCGTGCTCATCCGGCACTGGGACGGGCTGGGCGTGGAGGTGTGGACCCGCCTCTCGCTGCGGTGGCTGCGCACGGAGCTGCACGACAACGCGGAGGACCACGAGGAGATCGCCGAGGGCCTGCTCCGCGGTGACACGCACCTGGGCCGCCTCATGGAACGGCACGTCATGGACTACGCGCGCGAGCCCAAGGGCAGCTGATACCCGGCTCCAGCGGAACCCGCGTCCCGCGCCCCTGCCGCGCGCACGGAAGGCGCCGTTCATCGCGGCAGTAGAATTTGATCGATCATTGAGCATCACGGGCCAGCAGTAGTCCCACCAAGCCGACTACCAGAGGCGCTACCCGCTTGCGGTCGGCCCGCACGACGGAAGGACAAACCCATGTCCCCGCACCACCAGCTCGACCAGCTGCCCGAACCCGACCCGCAGGAGGTCGCCGAATGGCTCGCCTCCGTGGACGGCGCGGTCGGCGCGGTCGGGCCGCGGCGCACCGCGCGACTGCTACGACGGGTCGTCGATCACGCGCGCCGAGCCGGCGTGCCACTGCCGCCGCAGTCCGTCACTCCGTACGTCAACACCATCCCGACCGCCGCCGAACCCGCCTACCCCGGCGACGAGGCGATAGAGGCGCGGATCACGGCGTGGAACCGGTGGAACGCCGCCGTGATGGTCACCCGCGGCAACGAACGCGGCGGCCTGGGCGGGCACATGGCCACCTACGCCTCGGCCGCCTGGCTCTACGAGGTCGGCTTCCAGCACTTCTTCCAGGGCAAGGAGGGTGACGGCAGTGGCGATCAGCTCTACGTCCAGGGCCACGCCTCCCCCGGTGTCTACGCCCGCGCCTTCCTCGAAGGGCGCCTGAGCGAAGCCGAGTTGGACCGGTTCCGGATGGAGGCGGGCGGCGGCGGCCTGCCCTCCTACCCGCACCCGCGGCGGCTGCCCTGGCTGTGGGAGTTCCCCACCGTGTCCATGGGGCTCGGCCCGCTCTCGGCGATCTACCAGGCCCGCTTCAACCGCTACCTGCACCACCGCGGGATCAAGGACACCAGCCGAAGCCACGTGTGGGCGTTCCTGGGCGACGGCGAGATGGACGAGCCGGAGGCCACGGCGGCCCTCTCGCTCGCCGCGCGCGAGGAGCTCGACAACCTCACCTTCGTCGTCAACTGCAACCTGCAGCGCCTCGACGGCCCGGTGCGCGGAAACTTCAAGATCATGCAGGAGCTGGAGGCCCAGTTCCGCGCGGCCGGCTGGAACGTCGTCAAGGTGCCCTGGGGCGTGGAGTGGGACGGCCTGCTCGCGGCCGACGCCGACGGGCTGCTCCTCGACGCTCTCGAAGCCCTGCCCGACGGGCAGTTGCAGACCTTCGCCGCCCGCGACGGCGCGTACATCCGCGAGCGCCTGTTCACCGGCGCGCTCGCCGGACTCGCCCGCCCCTACAGTGACGGCGACCTCGCCCGGATCGTCGGCACCTCCCGTGGTGGACACGAGCCGCGCAAGGTCCACGCCGCCTACCGGGCCGCGCTGGAGCACCGCGGGGCTCCGACCGTCGTCATGGTCCAGACGGTCAAGGGCTGGACGCTCGGCCCCGGCTTCGAGTCCCGCAACGCCAACCACCAGATGAAGAAGCTCTCTGGCAAGGAGTTCCGCGTCATGCGCGACCTCCTCGAACTCCCCATTCCCGACGCCCGGCTGGGTGAGGAGCTGGTCCCGTACGCGCATCCGGGCGCCGGCTCCGACGAGGTCGCCTACCTCCAGGAGCGCCGCCGTGCGCTCGGCGGCCCGGCCCCGGCCCGCCGGGTCGCCGCCCGGCCGCTGCCCGCCCCCGCGGAGAAGCCGTTCGCCGCGCTCGCCAAGGGTTCGGGCAACCAGGCGATCGCCACCACCATGGCCTTCGTCCGCCTGGTCAAGGATCTGATGCGGGAGAAGGAGACGGGCCCGCGCTGGGTGCCGGTCGTACCGGACGAAGCCCGCACCTTCGGCATGGAGTCGCTGTTCCCGTCCGCCGGCATCTACTCCCCCAAGGGCCAGACCTACGAGCCCGTCGACCGGGACCAGCTCCTCTACTACCGGGAGTCCACCGACGGCCAGATCCTCAACGAGGGCATCACGGAGGCCGGTTCACTCGCCTCCTTCACCGCCGCCGCGACCTCGTACGCCACGCACGGCGAACCGATGATCCCCTTCTACATCTTCTATTCGATGTTCGGCTGGCAGCGCACGGCCGATCAGTTCTGGGCGCTCGCCGACCAGCTGGGCCGGGGCTTCGTGGTGGGCGCCACCGCGGGACGCACCACCATGACCGGCGAGGGCCTTCAGCACGCCGACGGCCACTCGCACCTCATCGCCTCCACCAACCCGGCCTGCCTCCCCTATGATCCCGCCTTCGCCTACGAGGTCGGCGTGATCGTCCGCGAGGGGCTGCGGCGGATGCACGGCGAGGCCCCCGAGGACGTCTTCTACTACCTCACCGTCTACAACGAGACCAAGGTCCAGCCGCCGATGCCACAGGCCGAGGGGGTCGAGGAGGGCATCCTGCGCGGCCTGTACCGCTACCGGCCCGCTGCGGCCGCCGCGGCCGTTCCGCGCCTGCAACTCCTCGCCTCCGGCACGGCGATCCACTGGATCCTGCGGGCCCAGGAACTGCTGGCCACCGACTGGAACGTCGCCGCCGACGTGTGGTCCGCCCCCTCCTGGACCCTGCTGCGCCGGGACGCCATGGAGGCCGAGGCCCGGGGCCGCACTCCGTACGTCACCGAGGCGCTGGCCGACGCACCGGGGCCGGTCCTCGCCGTGTCCGACTGGATGCGCGCCGTTCCGGACCAGATCGCCCCCTGGGTCCCGCAGCAGTGGACCTCCATGGGCACCGACGGCTTCGGCCTCTCCGACAACCGGGACAACGCGCGCCGGCACTTCGGCGTCGACCCCGAGTCCATCGTCGTGCGGGCCCTGCGTACGCTCGCCGCCCGTGGCGACGTCAAGCCGGACGTGCCCGAACTGGCCGCCCGGCGCTACGGCCTGGCGGCAAGGAGCTGATCCTCCCGGTCAGCGGCCGG
>NZ_BAAAKJ010000122.1:16058-24871 GCF_039527695.1 Kitasatospora putterlickiae | reverse complement strand
CGGCGCCGACCACGACGACGTCCCAGACGCCGTCCAGTGGGTCCGGCCGGCGGGGCCCGTCGGCCCGTACGCGGCCGCCCCCGGCCGTCACCGGGTTGCCGGCGCCCTCGTTCGTGGCGTCGGCGCCGGCGTTCAGCCCTTCGGGAAGAACCGTGCGACGGCCGGGCGCAGCCGGGTGGTCTCGAAGTCGTCGGCGGGCAGTGCGAGTTGTTCGAGGTGCAGGCCGTTGATGATGGTCAGCAGGTCTGCGGCGTCGGCCTCGGGGTCCGGGGACCCGGCCCCGCGCAGTTCGCCGGCGAAGGCCGCCCGCTGGGCGATTCCCCAGGCGTCGAGGGTGGCCCGGAGCTGGGGGCGGCGGGCGACCTCCAGGAAGAACTCGTACCGGGCGATGCCGGAGTCCCGGTCGCGGGCGAGGGATCCGGTCACGTACTCCACGATGCGGGTGATCCGCTGCGGGACGTCGGCGTCCGGCACCTGGTGGAACAGTGCGCGCACTTCCTCGATCTGCCGGGTGGCCAGGCGCCGCAGGGCTTCGTCGAGCAGCTGATCGAGGGTGCCGAAGTAGTAGCGGGCGATGCCGTGCGTGGTGCCCGCCTCCGCCGCGATGGCCCGGTGGGTCAGGGCCCGTGCGCCCTCCCGCGCCAGCAGCCGGGTCGCGGCGTCCAGGAGGGATTCACGACGGGCGATTCCGCGGTCCATCCGCGGCTCACGCATGTTTGTCACGGAACTCATCGTAGCGGCGAGGGCCGCGAAG
Source organism: Kitasatospora putterlickiae (assembly GCF_039527695.1). NCBI lineage: Bacteria > Bacillati > Actinomycetota > Actinomycetes > Kitasatosporales > Streptomycetaceae > Kitasatospora > Kitasatospora putterlickiae. Next base: position 24,117 of record NZ_BAAAKJ010000122.1, on the reverse strand, counting down.
ATTTTTCTCCAGATGGAGAACTATTGCGCTACGGTGTGCCCATCAAGCACCACCGTCGAACTGCGGAGGGAAGCTATGACCAACACGATCATCACCGGTGGACGGGTGCGTACGCTCGATCCGAGCGCACCCGAGGCCGAGGCCGAGGCGCTGGTGCTGTCCGGCGGGCGGGTGCTCGCCACGGGGGACCGGGACGCGATGGTGCGAGCGGCGGGGCCCGACGCCCGCCACGTCGACGCCGAGGGCGGCGTGATCATGCCCGGCCTGATCGACACCCACCCGCACGTCATGCACTTCGGGATGCTCGCGGGCGGGCTCGTCGACCTCACCGACGCCCTCGACCACGCGGACATCGTGGCGCGCGTCCGGGCCAAGGCCGCGACCACTCCGGCGGGGGAATGGATCATGTGCACCCCGGTCGGCGAGCCGCACTACTTCATCCGCCGCTCGGAACGGGACCTGGCCGAACGGCGCCTGCCCGACCGGTGGACCCTCGACTCGGCGACCGACGCCCACCCGGTGCTGATCCAGGCCTGGGCGCCGCGCATTCCCAACGTGGTCGCCTTCAACACCGCCGGCCTGCGCGCCGTCGGGCTCACCGACTTCATCCCCGACCGGGTCAGCGACGTCGAGATCGACAAGAACGAGGCCGGCGAGCTCACCGGGATCCTGCGCGGACCCGTCACCAACTACTACACCTACGACCCCTTCTGGGGTCAGATCCTGACCAAGCTGCCGAAGCTCGACATGGGGAACGCCGTCGCCGGCACCACCGCGGAGCTGGCGCGCTACACGGCGCAGGGCGTGACCGCCGTGTACGAGGGCCACGCGATGGAGCCGGAGCACATCGGGGTCTACCGGCACCTGCACGCGACCGGCGCCCTGCCCCTGCGCGTGCTGGCGACGCTGGACGTCGAGTCGGCCATCTTCTACCCGTTCGACCCCCTGTCGCACGACGAATTCACCGCCCGCCTCGAACGGTTCGCCGGCGAGGTCGCGGACGACGGCGACGACATGCTGCGGCTCGACGGGCTCACGATCAGCCCCGGCGGCCCCTGCTTCTCGGGCCACTTCGCGACCTACGAGCCCTACCAGGACCCCTTCGGCCGCCCCACCCGCGGCAACCGCTTCGTGTCCCTGGAGAAGGAGGAGACCTTCGTCAGGTTCTGCGCCGCCAACGGCGTCCGGGCGAACGTGTGCGTAGGCTCCCAGCGCGAGCACGACGACTTCCTCGACATCGCGGAACGCGTCGTTCGGGAGCACGACTTCCGCGACCGGCGCTGGATCCTCCAGCACGCCATCACGATCACGCCCCGGCAGGCCCGCCGCTACGCCGACCTCGGCTTCCGGGTCACCACCAGCGCCGGATTCGCCTGGGGCAAGGGCGCGATGTACGGCGAGCGCATGGGCACCCACGTCTGGCGCGACCTCGAACCGCTGCGCCGCCTCCTCGACACCGGGCTCGACCTGGCGGGCGGCTCGGACTGGGGTCCGAAGAACCCGTGGGAGCAGATCGAACTGGCGCAGACCCACCGCTTCGCGGGCAGCGGCCACCGCAACGACGGGCCGGACCAGAAGCTCTCCCGCATCGAGGCGCTGCAGATGTGGACGACCGGGGCGGCCAAGGTGCTCGACTGGTCCGGCATCGGCTCGCTCACACCGGGGAACCACGCGGACCTGGTGATCGTGGACCGCGATCCGGTGACCTGTTCGGAGGACGACCTCCCCGGTACCAGGGTGCTGCGCACGCTGGTGGGCGGAAGGACCGTCCACGACACCGGTGACCTGCCGACCGTCGGCGACGAGCCGGCATCGAGAGGAGCGTGACCGTGGACGGGACGATGAACCACGACAGGGACGTGCCGGGGTCCCCGGCAACGAGCACGCGCCGGCGGGTGCTCACACGGCTCGACCTGCTGCGCGACGAGATGCTGGACACCCTCACCGCCGCGGTCCGGATCCCCAGCATCACCCCGACCTACCCCGGTGAGGTCTACGCCGACGTGGTCGGCGCCGAGGGGGAGGTCTCGCGCCTGCTGGCCGGGGTCTACGCCGAAGCGGGTGCCGAGACCGACGTCTTCGCCGTCGCACCCGGCCGCGACAACGCGGTGGGGGTGATCCGCGGCACCGGGGGCGGGCGTTCGCTGATCTTCAACGGGCACGTCGACGTGGTCCCGCCCGGGGACGTTTCCGGATGGCGCTCGGGCGACCCGTTCGACGGTGTCGTCGAGGACGGCTGGATCCGCGGTCGCGGCACCGTCGACATGAAGAGCGGCCTGGTCGCGCAGGCGTTCGCGGCCCGCGCGCTGCACGAGGCCGGGGTGCGCCTGCGCGGTGACCTGATCCTCCAGGCGGTCGTCGGCGAGGAGAACCTGGAGAACCACCTCGGCACCTCCGCGGTGCTCGACCGCGGCTACACCGCGGACGGGGCCATCGTCTCCGAACCGACCGGCGGGGACCGGCCGTTGTCCGTCATGGCCGCGACCCCCGGCGTGCTGGTGATGCGGATCGAGGTGACCGGCAAGAGCTCCCACTCGTCGATGCGCGGGCGGATGCTGTACCGGCCCGGCACGACCGGGCCGGTCGCGGCCAGCGCGATCGACCGCGGCTTCGTGATCTACCAGGCGCTGCGCCGGCTGGAGAGCGACTGGGCGGCCACCAAGTTCGATCCGCTCTTCGAACCGGGGCAGTTCACCCTCGCGCCCGGCGTCGTGGACGGCGGCGCGCGCCACTCGCGCAGCGGGGCGTTCATCCCCGACTCGATGAGCATGGTGTACGCGGTGTTCCACCCGCCGGGGGAGGACCAAGCGGTCGTGCGCAAGGAGATCGAGGCCCACATCGCGCACGTCGCCGCCACCGACCCCTGGCTGCGTACGCATCCGCCGGTGGTGGAATGGCCGTTGCGGTATCCGGGTTCGAGGGTCGACGCGGCCCATCCGCTCTGCGTCGCGGTCGCCGACGCCCGTGAACTCGCCGCCGTCGACACGCCATTGGCGGGCCGCCCGCCGCTGGCGGCGTTCCCCTCCGCGGCCGACTCCACGTGGCTGTGCGCCGCCGGGGTCCCCGCGGTCGGCCTCGGGCCGGGCGAACTCGCGATGGCGCACGCGTACGACGAGCGCTGCGCGGTGGACGAGATCGTCTGCGCCGCGCGCGCGTACGCGCTGGCCGCGATGGACTGGTGCGGATCATGAGCGGGCCGATCGCACCGTACCTGGCCGTCGGCCTGTCGACGGTGGTCCGCAGCATCACCTCACGCGCCCAGATCGCGCACAACCTCGACGTCGTCGAGGAGGCCATGCACGCCGCGGTGTCCGTCGTCGGCATCAACATGCCGGTCAAGCTGATCGCGCTGGCCGAGGGAGCGCTGACCGGATTCGCGGACGAGATCCTCGACATCCCGCACGTCACCGCGGCCCGCGACCTGTTCATCGACATCCCCGGTCCGGAGACCGGGCGACTGGCCGCGCTGGCCCGGCACTACGACACCTACATCGTCGCGCAGTGCAAGGCCCGCTGGCCGGAGATCCTGCCCGACCGGTTCTTCAACACGCTGTTCGTCATCTCCCCGGCGGGCGAGATCGTGCACCGCGCCGCGAAGAACCACGTCTGGTGCCGCGAACGCTCCTGCACTCCGCACGACGTGTACGACCGGTGGGTGGAACTCTTCGGCGACGGCATCGACGCGTTCTACCCGGTGCTGCGCACCGACGACATCGGCAACATCGGCACGATCTGCTGCAGTGACGGCGAATACCCCGAAGCGGTACGGGCGTTGGCCCTCCAGGGCGCCGAGGTGGTGTACCGGCCCAGCGAGGCGGTGCCGATGACCCAGGCCGGCCCCGACCCGGGAGGCACCTGGCTGCTGCAGAACCGGGCGCACGCCCACTTCAACAGCCTGTACATGGTCTGTCCGAACGCCGGACCGGTCTATCCGACGCCCGACTCCCGCCACCCGTACGACATCGCGGGCGGCAACGCGCACGTCGTCGACTTCCACGGGGCGGTCCTGGGGCACACCGTCTCCGGGTACAACTCCTTCGTGTCCGGGATCATCGACATCGAGGCGTTGCGGCAGTTCCGGACGATGAACCTCAACAGCAACTGGCTCAAGGACCTGCGCACCGAGGTCTTCCGGCGGATGTACGACGACCCGATCCATCCGGCCAACCTGTGGCTGACGGACGAACCGGTCCGGCACGCCGAGGCGGACGAGATCTACCGCGCCAACATCCGGCGGCTGGTGGAGCGGGGCGCGTACACGCCACCGGCGCACGCGTTTCCCGGCGCCCGCTACATCGCGCCGCCGGACCCCGGTCCGACCGGGTAGCGCTCGATCGCCGGGCGCGGCCCGACGCGCCCGCGGTCGGTCTCGGGAACGACCGGGCCGCTCCAGGACGAGACCGTCGGCCTCGGGGTGACCGGGAGTACGGAGACGGTGACGTCACCCTCGGCGAGCCACCCGGCGAGCGCGTCCGGGCCGACGGCGCGGGTCCCGGCCGGGCGGGTGGGGNNGCCCCCGGCCGGCCGGGGGCGTGACGGGGGCCGGGGGGCGCGCCGGGGTAAGGCCCGCCTAGGCTGTACGCCGAAGCAAAACGGGCGAACCGGACCCGTCCAGGGGCCGTGACGAGGGAAAGCAGGACCCGCCGATGGGCGACGGAATGTCAGGCATGCACCACCACGGCGGGATGACCGACCTAGGCCCCTTCTCGCTCTCCAACGTGCTCACCTGGTCCCCCGACTGGGTGTTCCTGCTCGGCAGCCTGGCCGCGCTCGCGCTGTACCTCACCGGCGTGGTCCGGCTGCGCCGGCGCGGCGACACCTGGCCGATCGGGCGCACGGTGGCCTGGGTGCTGGGCGTCGGCACGGTGATCCTGGTCACCTGCACCGGGCTGAACGACTACGGCATGGTGCTGTTCAGCGCGCACATGATGCAGCACATGGTGCTCTCCATGCTGTCGCCGATCCTGCTGCTGCTCGGCGGGCCGATCACCCTGGCGCTGCGCGCCCTGCGGCCGGCCGGCAAGGGACGTCCGCGCGGGCCGCGCGAGCTGCTGGTGGCCCTGCTGCACTCGACGTACGTCAAGGTGATCTCGCACCCGGCCTTCACCATCCCGCTGTTCATCGCGAGCCTGTACGGGGTCTACTTCACCCCGCTGTTCGACTTCCTCATGGGGTACCGGCTCGGGCACATCTTCATGATGGTCCACTTCCTGGCGACCGGTCTGGTGTTCTTCTGGCCGATCATGGGCGTGGACCCGGGCCCGCACCGCCCCGGCCATGTGATGCGGATCATCGAGCTGTTCATGGGCATGCCGTTCCACGCGTTCTTCGGCGTCGCCGTGATGATGGCCAACCACCAGCTGGTGAACACCTTCACCACCGAGGGCGCGCCGCCCGGCACCGACCTGCTGGCCGACCAGAAGCTCGCCGGCGGCATCACCTGGGCGTTCGGCGAGATCCCGACCGCGATCGTGCTGATCGCGCTGGTCTACCAGTGGATGGGCTCGGAGCAGCGGCTCTCCCGCCGCCGGGACCGCGCCGAGGACCGCAGCGGTGACGCCGAGCTGGCGGCCTACAACGCCTACCTGGCCTCGCTGGACCAGCGCACCCGGCGGCCGGCGGCCGACGCCAACTGACCCCGGCCACGGCCCGCCGCCGGAGCCCCCGTCCGATCCCGGACGGGGGCTCCGGCGTTTCCGGGCGCCGGCCTCAGGCGCCGCCGTCCGGGACCTGCCGGGCCAGGCCGGCGACCAGGATGTCCAGGCCGAACTCGAAGCGCTCCTCGCCGACGTTGCGGGTCAGCGCGACGGCCATCGAGGTGATCATCGGATAGCGCTCGGCCGGGATGGTCGCGAAGTAGTCGCGGATCCGCCCGGTGAACTCCTGCGTGTCGGCACCGCCCCGGGTGGAGGCCTCGAAGGCGGTCGCGGTGGTGTAGAGGCCGAGCAGGTCGACGCCGTACGCGGCGGTCTGCTCGTCCAGGCCGCCGGCCCGCAGCATGGCGAGCATGGTCTCGGCGATGTCCATCGCGTGCGGCGTGACCGGCACGTTGGCGACCACGGCGGCCTTGGCGAGGTCGCGGTGGGAGAGCAGCGCCTCGCGGGAGTTCCGCAGCAGTCGCTTGACCTGCTCCTGCCACCGCTCGGGGTCGGCCGGCTCCAGTTCGATGTCGGCGTAGACGAGGTCCAGGACCAGTTCGAGCAGCTCCTCCTTGGAGCCGACGTGCGCGTAGAGGCTGGCGGCGCCGGTGCCGAGCTCCTGACCGACCCGGCGCATGCTGAGCGCGTCCATGCCCTCGGCGTCGACGATCCGCAGCGCCGCCTCGACGATCCGCTCCCGGCTCAGCGGCTGCCGCCTGGGGGCGGCCTTCGCCTTGTCCCGCCAGTGCTCGGGCCAGCCGGAACGCGGGGCGGCACTGGTCATGGGGACTCCTTCGTGGTCGGCGACGGATCCCAGATTACTTGACACGAACACCGTTCCATGGGAGAACACTGTTCGTCACGAAGAACAGTGTTCGTTCATACGAACGTCGTTCGTCACCGGCTCCGATTCCGGAGATCACTCCCATGACCAGTCAGATCGCCCCTCCCGCGACCGCCGAGGCGCCGTCCGCCGGCTACCGGCTGCGCTGGGCCGGCCTCGCCGTCATCCTCGCCGCCGAGGTGATGGACCTCCTCGACACCACCATCGTCGGCGTCGCGGCGCCCGCCATCCGGCAGGATCTCGGCGGCGGCGACGCCCAGATCCAATGGATCACCGCGTCCTACACGCTCGCCTTCGCCGTCCTGCTGATCACCGGCGGCCGGCTCGGCGACCTCTTCGGCCGCAAGCGCCTGTTCGTCCTCGGCGCGGCCGGCTTCACCCTCGCCTCGGTGCTCTGCGCGGCGGCGCCCGGCGCCGGCACCCTGATCGCCGCCCGCACCGTGCAGGGCCTGTTCGCGGCGCTGCTCATCCCGCAGGGCCTCGGCCTGATCAAGGCGATGTTCCCGCCCAAGGAGGCGGGCGCCGCGTTCGGCCTGTTCGGCCCCGTGCTGGGGCTCTCCTCGGTGCTCGGCCCCAGCCTCGGCGGCTACCTCACCGACGCCGACCTGTTCGGCCTCGGCTGGCGGACCGTCTTCCTGATCAACCTGCCGGTCGGCCTGCTCGCGGTGCTCGCCGCCACCCGGATCCTGCCCGCCGACGCCACCACCCGCACCACCGGCACCGGGCGGCTCGACCCCGTCGGCGTGCTGGTGCTCGGCCTCGCCGTGCTGCTGCTGGTCTACCCGCTGGTCCAGGGCCGCGAGCTGGACTGGCCGTGGTGGACCTTCCTGTCGATGGCCGCCTCGGCGCCGGTGCTGTGGCTCTTCACCCGCCACCAGCGCGGCGTCCTGCGGCGCGGCGGCACCCCGCTGATCGAACCCTCGCTGTTCGCCAAGCGGCCCTTCGTCTCGGCGCTCGCCACCGGGCTGGTGTTCTTCGCCGCGCTCTCCGGGCTGATCCTGGTCTTCACCCTGTACCTGCAGCTCGGCCTCGGCTGGACGCCGCTGCGCTCCGGGCTCTCGATGATCCCGCTGTCGGTCGGCGTGGTGATCGGCGCCGTCCTCTCCGGCGGCCTGCTGGCCCCCCGGCACGGCCGCCGGGTGCTGCACGCGGGCATGGCCGTCGCCGCCGCCGGCGCGCTCGGCCTCTGGGTCACCGTCGAGCACGGGGCGGACGGCCTCACCGTGTGGCAGCTGGTCCCGGCGCTCGCCCTCACCGGCCTGGGCCTCGGCCTGATCATGGCGCCGTTCTTCGACATCGCACTGGCCGGGGTCGAGGAGTCCGAGACCGGCTCGGCCTCCGGCGTGCTCAACGCCCAGCAGCAGCTCGGCGGCTCGGTGGGCGTCGCGCTGCTCGGCAGCGCGTTCTTCGGCTGGGCCCGCGCCGACGGCTTCCGGCACGCGGCCGGCTGGACGTACGGCCTGATCGCCGCGCTGCTCGCCGCGGCCTTCCTGGTCGCCTTCCTGCTCCCCCGGCACGCCCGGCCGGAGGGCGAGGGGCACTGAGGCCACCGAGGCCACTGAGGCCGCGCCCCGAA
>NZ_BAAAKJ010000122.1:12733-16049 GCF_039527695.1 Kitasatospora putterlickiae | reverse complement strand
GAGGTCCGATAACGGACCTCCGGGGCCTCCCGGGTTCGGCTCCTTCGCCGTCCTGGCCCTCAGGCTCAGGGTCAGGCTCAGGGGTCAGGCTCAGGCGAGGTTGGCGAGAGCCTCGTTGAGGGTCTTCGACGGGCGCATCACGGCCGCGGCCTTGGCCGGGTCCGGCTGGTAGTAGCCGCCCAGGTCGACCGCGGAGCCCTGCACGGCGATGAGCTCCTCGACGATGGTCTGCTCCTGCTCGGACAGCGTCTTGGCCAGGCCCTCGAAGGCCTGCGCGAGCGCGGCGTCCTCGGTCTGGCCGGCCAGCTCCTGGGCCCAGTAGGTGGCCAGGTAGAAGTGGCTGCCGCGGTTGTCGATGCCACCGAGGCGGCGGCTCGGCGACTTGTCCTCGTTGAGGAAGGTGCCGGTGGCGCGGTCCAGCGTGTCGGCCAGCACCTGGGCGCGGGCGTTGCCGGTGGTGCGGGCCAGGTGCTCGAAGCTGGCGGCCAGCGCGAAGAACTCGCCCAGGCTGTCCCAGCGCAGGTAGTTCTCCTTGACCAGCTGCTGGACGTGCTTCGGGGCGGAGCCGCCGGCACCGGTCTCGAACAGGCCGCCGCCGTTGATCAGCGGGACGACCGACAGCATCTTGGCGCTGGTGCCCAGCTCCAGGATCGGGAACAGGTCGGTCAGGTAGTCGCGCAGCACGTTGCCGGTGACCGAGATGGTGTCCTCGCCCCGGCGGATACGCTCCAGCGAGAACGTCGTGGCCTCGACCGGCGACTTGATCTCGATCTGCAGGCCGGCGGTGTCGTGGTCCGCCAGGTAGGTCTTGACCTTCTCGATCAGCACGGCGTCGTGGGCGCGGCTCTCGTCCAGCCAGAAGACGGCCGGGTTGCCGGTGACCCGGGCGCGGGTGACGGCCAGCTTCACCCAGTCGCGGATCGGCAGGTCCTTGGTCTGGCAGGAGCGGAAGATGTCGCCCTGCTGGACGGCCTGCTCCAGGACGACCTCGCCGGTGGCGGCGTCGACCAGGCGGACGGTGCCGGCGGCCGCGATCTCGAAGGTCTTGTCGTGGCTGCCGTACTCCTCGGCGGCCTGGGCCATCAGGCCGACGTTCGGGACCGAGCCGATGGTGGCCGGGTCCAGCGCGCCGTGGGCGCGGCAGTCGTCGATGACGGCCTGGTAGACGCCCGCGTAGCTGCTGTCCGGCAGCACGGCGAGGGTGTCGGCCTCCTCGCCGTCCGGGCCCCACATGTGGCCGGAGGTGCGGATCATGGCCGGCATCGAGGCGTCCACGATCACGTCGCTCGGCACGTGCAGGTTGGTGATGCCCTTGTCCGAGTCGACCATCGCCAGGGCCGGGCCCGAGGCCAGCTCGGCGTCGAACGAGGCCTTGATCTCCTCGCCCAGGTGCGGGACGTTCTCCAGGCCGGCCAGGATGCCGCCGAGGCCGTTGTTCGGGTTCAGGCCCGCCGCGACCAGCACCTCGCCGTACTTGGCGAAGGTCTGCGGGAAGAAGGCGCGGACCACGTGGCCGAAGATGATCGGGTCGGAGACCTTCATCATGGTGGCCTTCAGGTGGACCGAGAACAGCACGCCCTCGGCCTTGGCCCGGGCGACCTGCGCGGCCAGGAACTCGTTCAGCTCGGCGACGCGCAGGACGGAGGCGTCCACGACCTCGCCGGCCAGCACCGGGACGGACTCGCGCAGCACCGTGGTGGCGCCGTCCTCGGCGACCAGCTCGATGCGCAGCGCGCCGTCCGCGGCGATGACGGCCGACTTCTCGGTGGAGCGGAAGTCGTTCTCGCCCATGGTGGCGACATTGGTCTTGGAGTCGGCCGACCAGGCGCCCATGCGGTGCGGGTGGGTCTTGGCGTAGTTCTTGACCGACGCGGGGGCGCGGCGGTCCGAGTTGCCCTCGCGCAGGACCGGGTTGACGGCGCTGCCCTTGACCTTGTCGTAGCGGGCGCGGACGTCCTTGTCCTCGTCGGTCCGCGGGTCGTCCGGGTAGTCCGGCAGCGCGTAGCCCTGCGCCTGCAGCTCGGCGATGGCCGCCTTGAGCTGCGGGATCGAGGCCGAGATGTTCGGCAGCTTGATGATGTTGGCGCCCGGGGTCTTGGCGAGCGCGCCCAGCTCGGCGAGCGCGTCGCCGATCCGCTGGTCCTCGGTCAGACGCTCCGGGAAGCTCGCGATGATCCGCCCGGCGAGGGAGATGTCGCGAGTCTCCACCTTCACGCCCGCCGTCGAGGCGTACGCCTGGACCACCGGCAGGAACGAGTACGTTGCCAGGGCCGGCGCCTCGTCGGTGTGCGTATAGATGATGGTCGAGTCAGTCATCGGTACTCCGCTTCACGTCTCCAACGTCTTGACGTCAAGATATCTCGTGACCGCCCCTTCGCTCCACCTCCCCCCGGATTCGGATCAGCTCCACCGTCGTCCCGACGCGGCCGAGGGTCAAACGGAGCGGGCCGGCGGGCGCCGTCCGGCGGGGGGCGCCGCCGACCGTCAGGACTCCGTCAACGCGGCACCGCATTCGGTCAACGCCGCGTCAGGACGGTTCTCCGCAGGCCCGGGCGGGCCCTAGCGTCGTCAGGAGCAGCTCCGAGCACTCCGAACGCCACACGCGGTTCCGAGCGGTTCCGAGCGGTTCCGGCAGGCCCCTTCTCCACCACTCGGGAGCACCCGCATGGCCCGCGTCGTCTGGCACGTCCCCGTCACCGTCACTGGACGGACCACCTCCCTTCGCCTCTTCCGGCTGCGCGACGGCCGCCGCTGCGCCGTCGGCTTCAGCTCCGCGGGCGCGCTCGCCGAGCTGCTCGGACCGGAGCAGGCCGCCGTCGAACTCGGCGAACCGGCGCTGCGGGCGCTCACCGCGCCGCTCGGCGTCGACGAGCTGGTCCTGGACCCGCGCCTGGTCGCCTCGCCGGTGAACGCTCCGGGCGGCACCGGTGCCGCCCGCCCGGCCGGCGGGCACTCCGCGGCCTGCTCCGGCTCCCGGCTCCAGCACCGGTGAGCGCACTCCACCTGGTCCCCGGCGCGCCGCGGCCCGAGCCGGCCCGCCCGCTGCTGGCCCTCGCCCGGGTGAGCTTCGGCCCGGTCCCGCTGGACTTCGACCGGCTGGCCGCCGAGCTCCCGGCGGTGCAGAGCGGCCTGGCGCTGGCCGGCGACGCCGATCTCGAACTGCGGCTCGCCTGCACCGGCCCGGAGGAGTTACGGGCCGTCTCCGCCGCCCTGCTCCGGGCCGGCGCGGCGCACGTCCGCGTCGACCTGGTCCTGCGCGCCCTCGCCCTGGCCCAGCCGGCCCTGAGCCCGGTGCCCTGACACCCCGCCCCGGGGC
>NZ_BAAAKJ010000122.1:11835-12710 GCF_039527695.1 Kitasatospora putterlickiae | reverse complement strand
TCGCAAGGCGGAGGAGGGAGTCCATGCGGTGGGGGCACCTCCCGGCCGCCAGGCTGGGGGCCATCGGCGACCGACGACAACGCGGCGAGGTGCGTGCCCTGGCGTCGCACGCCCGGCGGGAATTGTCAGACACGCGCTAACGCCGGGTGAGCGCGGCGATGGCGGTGAGCAGCAGCGCCGAGCCGGCCAGCAGGTCCGGGGTGAGCGGTTCGCCGAGGAAGGCCACGCCGAGGACGGCGGCGGTGGCCGGTTCGAGCAGCACCAGGACGGCCGCGGTGGCGCCCGGCACGACGGTGAGGCCGGCGAAGTACCAGCGGTAGGCGAGCAGCGTCGGCACCGTGCCGAGGAACAGCAGGGCGCCGGCGGTCGCCAGCGGCGCGCCGGTGGTCGGCAGCACGCCGCCGTCCACCGCGAGGGCGAGCGGCAGCAGGCAGAGCAGGCCGGTGGTGAAGGCTCCGGTGGAGGCGCGGGCGGTGCCGCCGGCCCGGGCCCAGAGGGTGAGTCCGCTCTGCCCCGCGCCGGCCAGCACGGCGAGCGCGGTGCCGAGCACGGGCCGCGGACCGCCGGCCGGGCCCGCCACCAGCAGGACCAGCCCGCCCAGCGCGAGCAGGTTGGCGGCCACCGCCCGCCCGGCGAGGCGTTCGCCGAGCAGCAGGTGGGCGCCGAGGCTGGTCAGCACCGGCCCGGCCCCGATGGTCACCAGGGTGCCGAGGCCGAGCCCGGCGTACCGGACCGAGCCGAAGTAGGCGCACTGGCTGACCGCGAGCCCCAGCCCGGTGAGCAGGGCGGCGCGGCGCAGCACCGGGGCGGCGCCGTGGCCGAGCGCCGCACGGGCGGCCACGATCCGGGTGAGTTCCTGCTCGATCGGGAAGAAG
>NZ_BAAAKJ010000122.1:9593-11824 GCF_039527695.1 Kitasatospora putterlickiae | reverse complement strand
GGCCGAGATGGACAGCAGGCCGTGCCGGACCGGCACGGCGGCATGAGTGGTCATGCGTTCGTTCTCCACGACGGGGTGCCGGGCGGGGCCCGGCCGGATGAGGTCCACCGGTGGAGCGGGCGGCACTCATCGGCCCGGGGACGGCGGAGCCGCCGGGCCGGGTGCGTGGAGGGGGCCGCCCGCTAGCGGACGGGCGGCGGCAGGATCCGGGAACGCATGGTGGTCACCCTACGCGGCCGGGGGCCAGGGATGCATCTCTATACGAATCGCCCTATTTTCATAATCCGCTCGCGCCTTATCATCCCGCGGCGGCAGAAATCAATGCTCACATCTGGATCAAACGCCGAAACCACTTATGTGTAACGTAACGGGCAGATGAACAGATCACCTCCTACCTGCGGAAATATCCTGCGAAGTAGGTAAACATTCAGTAATGAAATCTGTGCAGATGTCTCTGAATCCGCCTACCGTGTGTCAACTCTCCGCGCTCCGTACCGGAGCCCCCACAGCACAGAGAGATTGCGCATGGCCTCCCTCAACCAGCTCTCCCCGCCCGGTACGGGCACCGGTTCCGGCACCGGAACCACCACCCACCGGTCGCTCCGCCGGGAAGTCGGCCTCATCGGCCTCATGTGGGCCTCGGTCGGCTCGATCATCGGCTCGGGCTGGCTCTACGGCGCCAAGAACGCCGTCGTCGTCGCCGGACCGGCGGCGCTCGTCTCCTGGGGCATCGGCGCGGTCGCCATCGTCCTGCTCGCCTTCGTGCACGCCGAGCTCGGCGGCATGTTCCCGGTCGCCGGCGGCACCGCCCGCTACCCGCACTACGCCTTCGGCGGGCTGGCCGGCATGTCGTTCGGCTGGTTCTCCTGGCTGCAGGCCGCCACCGTCGCGCCCATCGAGGTCCAGGCGATGATCGGTTACGCCGGGCACTGGGAGTTCGCGCAGGGCTTCCTCAACGACAACGGCACCCTCACCCCCAGCGGCATGGTCGTCGCCGTGCTGCTGATGGGGCTGTTCGTCGCGGTCAACTTCCTCGGGGTCCGGGCGCTCGCCCGCACCAACAGCGCCACCACCTGGCTGAAGATCTTCGTCCCGCTGTTCGCGATCTTCGTGCTCGCCGTGACCAACTTCCACGGCTCCAACTTCACCTCGCACGGCTTCGCCCCGTTCGGCATCAAGGGCGTGCTGACCGCGGTCAGCGCCAGCGGCATCATCTTCGCCCTGCTCGGCTTCGAGCAGGCGATCCAACTGGCCGGCGAGAGCAAGAACCCCAAGCGCGACATCCCGCGCGCCGTGCTCGGCTCGGTCGCCATCGGCACCGCGATCTACGTGCTGCTGCAGATCGTCTTCATCGCCGCGCTGCCCGCCGCCACCTTCGCCAACGGCTGGGACCGGCTGGACTTCCCCGGCATCGACGGCCCGTTCGCCGGCCTCGCCACGCTGGTCGGCCTCGGCTGGCTGGCCTGGGTGCTGTACTTCGACGCCATCGTCTCCCCCGGCGGCACCGGCCTCATCTACACCACCTCCACCTCGCGCATCGCGTACGGCCTGAGCAAGAACGGCTACGCGCCGCAGCTCTTCGAGCGGGTCGACAAGCGCGGCGCGCCGTGGTTCGGCCTGATCATGTCGTTCGTCACCGGCGTCATCTGCTTCATGCCCTTCCCGAGCTGGCAGGAGCTGGTCGGCTTCATCACCTCGGCCAGCGTCCTGATGTACGCGGGCGCCCCGCTCGCCTTCGGCGCCCTGCGCCGCCGGCTGCCGGCCCGCGAGCGCTCGTACCGCCTGCCCGCCGGCCCCGTCATCGCCCCGGCCTCCTTCATCGTCTCCAGCCTCATCATCTACTGGGCCGGCTGGCACACCCTGTCCCGCCTGGGCATCGCGATCGTCATCGGCTACCTGCTGCTCGGCAGCTACGCCCTGTACGCCACCCGCAAGGGCCTGCCGAACGCCCCGCACATGGACTGGCGGGCCGCCCAGTGGCTGCCGGTCTACCTGCTGGGCCTCGGCCTGATCTCCTGGCAGGGCGGCTTCGGCGACGGCACCGGCCGGATCCCGATGTGGTGGGACATCGCGGCGGTCTCGGTCTTCTCCCTGGTGATCTACTACTGGGCGATCCGGGTCGCGCTGCCGGCCGAGATCATCGAGCGGAACATCGAGGACGTCGAGGTCGTCGACGAGGGCGGCCACTGACCCCGCGACGGACATGACGAAGGGCCCGCCGGCCGTCCGAC
>NZ_BAAAKJ010000122.1:5780-9564 GCF_039527695.1 Kitasatospora putterlickiae | reverse complement strand
GTCCACTCGCCGCCGGGGCGGGGCTCAGAGCGAGAGCACCGTCCGCAGGGCGTGCTCGACGGCCGCCTCGGGGTCGTCGCCCCGGTGCTCCGCGCGCCAGGCGACGAAGCCGTCCGGGCGCACCAGCAGGGCGCCGTCCGGAGCGATGCCGTGCAGGGCGGCGAAGTCGGTGCCCGGCTCGGGGGCCAGGTCGTCGTCCGCGCCGTCGCCGATCCGGTAGGCGTCCAGCGGAACGGCCAGCCGGTCGGCCGCCCGGCGGGCCGCGTCCCGCCAGGCGGTGCCCGCCGAGCCGGTCAGCAGCACCATCGCCTGCTCGTACAGGTCGAGGGTGGACAGCCGCACGCCCGCGCGCAGCAGCCACTGGTGCGGCGCCCGGCTGCCCGGCTCGCCCGCGGACTCGAAGGCCTCCGGGACCACCGGGCCGGCCGGGTCGCCGCCGGCCACCGCGCCGTCCCGGTAACGGTAGCCCAGCGCCACCGCCAGCACCCCGGCCTGCCGGCCGACGCCCGGGACGGCGGCGTAGCCGGGGTGGCTGTGCTCGGCGGAGCGGGCCGAGGCGCGCTCGCCGGTCACCCGCGCCACCGGCCGGCGCTCCCGCCCGTAGCTCTCCAGCAGGCCGGGCCCGGCCCAGCCGCAGAGCACCGCGGCGAGCTTCCACGCCAGGTTGTGCGCGTCCTGGATGCCGGTGTTGGAGCCGAACGCGCCGGTCGGGGACATCTCGTGCGCCGAGTCCCCGGCCAGGAACACCCGCCCCTCCGAGTAGCGGTCGGCGACCCGCTCGGCGGCGTGCCACGGCGCCATGCCGGTCACCTCGACGTCCAGCTCGGGCATCCCGACGGCGGCCCGGATGTGCCGGGCGCAGCGCTCGTCGGTGAACGCCTCCAGCGGCTCGCCGCGCTCCGGGTGCCAGGGCGCGTGGAACACCCACTCCTCCCGGTTGTCGACCGGCAGCAGGGCGCCGTCCGCCTCCGGGTCGGTGAGGTAGCAGGCGATGAAGTGGCGGTCGCCCACCACCTCGGCCAGCCGCTTCGCCCGGAAGGTGATGCTGACGTTGTGGAACAGCTCGCCCTTGCCGCTCTGGCCGATGCCCAGCCGGGTGCGGGCCGGGCTGCGCGGGCCGTCCGCCGCGACCAGGTACTCCGCCCTGACCACCCGCTCCTCGCCGGTCTCCCGGCTGCGCAGCAGCGCGCTCACCCCGTCGGCGTCCTGTTCGAAGGAGACCAGCTCGGTGCCGAAGCGGATCTCGGCACCCAGCTCGCGGGCCGCGCGGCGCAGCACCGGTTCCAGGTCGTTCTGGCTGCACAGGCACCAGGAGCTGGGGCTGAACCGGCCCAGCCGCCCGCCCGGGTCGATCTCCCGGAACAGCCACTCCTGCTCCTCGCCGGTCAGCGAGGGGGCCTGCAGGATGCCGTGGTTCGGGGCCAGCACGGACGCCGCCTCGCGGATCGCCGTCTCGATCCCGGCCACCCGGTACAGCTCCATCGTCCGCACGTTGTTGCCTCGGCCACGCGGGTGACGCGAGGTGTCGGCGTGCTTCTCGACCAGCAGGTGCCTGACACCCAGTCGGCCCAGGAAGAGCGAGGCCGACAGCCCGACCAGCGAGCCGCCGACGATCAGGACCGGTACCCGGTCGTCCACCTTCGGATTCATCAATTGCTCCAGCCTGTACGGGAGTTCGGGGCCGAATGCGGGGCTCGGCGGGGCCTGCTGAGCGGCCCGCGGGCACGGCGGCCCGGTCCTAACGTCCCCCGCGCCGGACGTGTTGTGCCGTCTCTTCGCCCGGATGGCCCGCATATCTCGCGCCACCCGGAAGCGCCGCGCACGATCGACCTCAGGCCTGGTGGCCGACGGCCACCACAGCACCCCGGGGGCCCGCGCGGCCCCCTCCGGCACCGGCGCCGCCGCACGCGGCCCCCGACGCGTGCGGCCCAGAAGCAGAAAGTGGATCATGACGACTCTGTCCGAACCGCCCGCGCGGCAGCACTCCTCCTCCGAGACCCGCCTGCGGGTGGTGCTGATGCTGGAGATCCAGGACGGCGCCCAGCAGCGCTTCATGGACGTGTACGAGAAGCTCCGCCACCAGGTCGCGACCGTGCCCGGCCACGTCAGCGACCAGCTCTGCCAGTCCATCAACGACCCCCGCCAGTGGCTCATCACCAGCGAGTGGGAGGACCAGGAGACCTTCCTGGAGTGGGTGGACAGCCCGGCCCACCGGGAGATGGTCAAGCCGATGCACGGCTGCGTCAGCGACACCTTCCGCTCCCTGCGCTACGCCATCCTCCGGGAGACCTCCGCCGCCGGCGCCACCGGCAGCCACCCGCCGCAGGAGGTGCCGGCCGACCTGCCGCGCACCGCCCCCACCGGCCAGGCCGGCCCGCCCAAGGCCGACCCCGGCCCGGACGGCGTGGTCCGGCACGCGCTCACCTTCACCGTCGCGCCCGGCAGCGAACCCGAGGTGGCCCGGATCCTGTCCGGCTACACCTCCCCCCGGGCGGAGGTGGACGAGCACACCCGGCTGCGCCGCACCTCGCTGTTCATGCACGGCAACCGGGTGGTCCGCGCGGTCGAGGTGATCGGCAGCCTCGGCGACGCGCTGCGGCACGTCGCCATGCAGCCCGAGGTGCGGGCCGTCGAGGAGGCGATCAACCCGTACCTGGAGGAGGCCCGCCAGCTGGGCGACCCGCAGGCCGCGCGCGCCTTCTTCGCCCGGGCCGCGCTGCCGGCCGCCAACCAGGCCGTCGCCGGCTCCCCCGCCTCCGGGCGGCCGCACCGGCACGCCGTGCTGTACCCGGTGAAGCCCGGCAAGGGGAAGGCGGTCGTCGACGTGCTCGCCGAGTACGACGACCTGGCCACCGCCGACCCGACCGGCCCGGTCGCCGGGAGCACCGTCTTCCACCGGGAGGACGTCGTGGTGCGCCTGGTGGACCTGCGGCTGCCCCCGGAGGCGGACCCGGGGGCGGCGCTCGGCGTGGCCGGCGAGCGCGAGGCCACCGTGCTGGGCCGGCTGCTCGACCTCGGCCCGGAGGGCGACCTGCGGACCGACGCCGGACTGCGCGCGTTCCTCGCCGCCCGCAGCATGAACCCGGTCACCGACCGGACGTCCCAGGACTCCTGACCACCACCGCACCCCGGCACCGGAAGTTCCGGCGAGAGAAGGAAGAAACCATGTCCACGCAGTACCCACGGATCGTGCACGTCTCCGAGGCGCCGGAGAACCGCCGGCGCGGCGGCGACCTGCGCGCCATGCTCACCCCGACCACCTGCGGTGCCACCAGCGGGTTCATGGGCCTGGCCATCGTGCGGCCCGGCGAGCGGATCGGCGAGCACTACCACCCGTACTCCGAGGAGTTCGTGTTCGTCGTCACCGGCGACCTGGAGGTGGACCTGGACGGCGAGACCCGGGTGCTCAAGCCCGAGCAGGGCCTGATGATCCCGATCAACATGCGCCACCGGTTCCGCAACGTCGGCGACTCGGTGGCCAAGATGGTCTTCCACCTCGGCCCGCTGGCGCCGCGCCCCGAACTCGGCCACGTCGACACCGAGGAGACCGGGCCGGTGGTCAATTCCGGCCCGCCGGAACACGCCAAGGTGAGCTCGTGAGCCGCCGTCGGGTCGCCGTCACCGGAATCGGCGTGGTCGCGCCCGGAGGGGTCGGAGTCCCGGCGTTCTGGGAGCTCCTCACCGCCGGGCGGACGGCGACCCGGGGCATCACGCTCTTCGACCCCGCCGGGTTCCGGTCCCGGATCGCCGCCGAGTGCGACTTCGACCCGGCGGCCCACGGGCT
>NZ_BAAAKJ010000122.1:1390-5725 GCF_039527695.1 Kitasatospora putterlickiae | reverse complement strand
GGCCGACTTCGACGGCGCCGCCGCCGGGCTCACCCCGCTGGAGCTGCGCCGCGCCGACCGCTACGTGCAGTTCGCCATGGTCGCGGCCGACGAGGCGATCGCCGACGCCGGACTCGACCTGGCCGCCGAGGACCCGTGGCGGATCGCCGTCTCGCTCGGCACCGCCGTCGGCGGCACCACCCGCCTGGAACACGACTACGCCCTGGTCAGCGCTGGCGGCGCCCGCTGGGACGTCGACCACCGGCTCGCCGAGGCGCAGCTGCACCGGGCGTTCGCGCCCAGCACGCTCGCCTCGGCGGTCGCCGAACGGGCCGGCGCGCACGGCCCGGTGCAGACCGTCTCCACCGGCTGCACCTCCGGCCTGGACGCCATCGGGTACGGCTTCCAGGCGGTCGAGGACGGGCGCGCCGACATCTGCGTCGCCGGCGCCTCCGACTCGCCGATCTCGCCGATCACCGTCGCCTGCTTCGACGCCATCAAGGCCACCAGCGAACGCAACGACGACCCGGCGCACGCCTCCCGCCCGTTCGACGCCCACCGCGACGGCTTCGTGCTCGGCGAGGGCGGCGCCGTCCTGGTGCTGGAGGAGCTGGAACACGCCCGCCGGCGCGGCGCGCGGATCTACGGCGAGATCGGCGGGTTCTCGACCTTCGGCAACGCCTACCACATGACCGGCCTCACCCAGGAGGGGCTGGAGATGTCCCGGGCGATCGACCACGCGCTCGACCACGCCCGGGTCGACCGCACCGACGTCGACTACGTCAACGCGCACGGCTCGGGCACCAAGCAGAACGACCGGCACGAGACGGCGGCCGTCAAGCGCTCGCTCGGCGGGCACGCGTACCGGACGCCGATGAGCTCCATCAAGTCGATGGTCGGGCACTCGCTCGGCGCGATCGGCGCGATCGAGGTGGTCGCCTGCACCCTCGCGCTGGACCGCGGCGTGGTGCCGCCGACCGCCAACTACGAGACGCCCGACCCGGAGTGCGACCTCGACTACGTACCGCGCACCGCGCGGGAGCTGCCACTGCGCACCATCCTGTCGGTCGGCAGCGGATTCGGCGGATTCCAGTCCGCCGTCGTGCTCACGAGAACGGGGTGAGACCCATGACGTCACGTCAGCGGAACCGCCGGGCGGTGATCACCGGCCTCGGCGTGGTGGCACCGAACGGCGTCGGGGCCGACGCCTTCTGGAAGGCCACCCGGCAGGGCGTGAGCGTCCTCGACCGGATATCCCGCGAGGGCTGCACGGACCTGCCGCTGCGCATCGCGGGCCAGGTCCGGGACTTCGACCCGCGGACCGCCATCGACAACCGCTACCTGGTGCAGACCGACCGGTTCACGCACTACGCGATGGCCGCCGCCGACCAGGCGGTGGCGGACGCCGGCTTCACCCCCGATCCGGAACAGCCGTACGCGGTGGGCGTGGTGACCGCGGCCGGCTCCGGCGGCGGCGAGTTCGGCCAGGGCGAGCTCCAGCAACTGTGGGGCAAGGGGCCGCAGTTCGTCGGCCCCTACCAGTCCATCGCCTGGTTCTACGCCGCCAGCACCGGTCAGATCTCCATCCGCGGCGGCTACAAGGGCCCGTGCGCGGTGGTGGCCAGCGACGAGGCCGGCGGGCTGGACGCGATCGCGCACGCCGCCCGGGCCGTCGAGCACGGCACCGACGCGGTGGTGGTCGGCGCCGCCGAGGCCCCGCTCGCGCCGTACTCGATGGTCTGCCAGCTCGGCTACCCCGAGCTGAGCCTCGACGACCGGGCCGACCGGGCCTACCTGCCGTTCTCCCCCGACGCGGCCGGCTTCGCCCCCGCCGAGGGCGGCGCGATGCTGCTGCTGGAGGACGAGGAGACCGCCCGCCGGCGCGGAGCGGCCGTCCGGGCGCACATCGCCGGCCACGCCGCGACCTTCACCGGCGCCTCCCGCTGGGCGGAGTCCCGGGAGGGACTGGCCGCGGCGATCCGGATCGCCCTGGAGCGGGCCAGGATCGCGGCCGAGGAGGTCGACGTGGTCTTCGCCGACGCCCTCGGCGTCCCGGCCGCCGACCGCGCCGAGGCGCTCGCGCTGGCCGACGCGCTCGGCCCCTACGCCGAGCGGGTCCCGGTCACCGCCCCCAAGTCCGGTACCGGGCGGGCCTACTGCGGCGCCCCCGCGCTGGACGTCACGGCCGCCGTGCTCGCCATGGAGGACGGCGTGCTGCCGCCCACCCCCAACGTCACCGTGGTCGCGCACGACCTCGCCCTGGTGACCGGCCGCGCCCGCCCGGCCGAACTGCGCACCGCGCTGGTGCTCAGCCGCGGGCTGATGGGCTCCAACTCGGCGCTGGTGCTCCGGCGCGGCGGGCCGTCCTGAGCTCCACCGTCCCACCCGCTCGACCCCGTTCCACCCGCTCATCTCTCGCTCACCACTCGCTCGCAATGAAGGGACACCCCCGTGAGCAACACCCTCAACTATCCCGAACTCGCGGCGCTCATCCAGGCCCGGGCCGGCGTCGTGATCGACCCGGCCGCCCTGGAGCGCCCCGGCGTCGCCTTCGACGAGTTCGGCGTGGACTCCCTCGGCCTGCTCGGCGTGGTCGGCGAGCTGGAGAACCGGCACGGCGTGAAGGTCACCAACGGCGCGGAGTCCGCCAAGACCCCGGCCGAGTTCCTGCAGCTGGTCAACTCCGCCGTCACCGCGAAGGCGGGTGCCTGAGATGCCCGGGCACACGGACAACGAGATCGTCATCGCCGCCCCGCTCGACCTGGTCTGGGAGATCACCAACGACCTGGAGAACTGGCCCCGGCTGTTCAGCGAGTACGCCTCCGTCGAAGTGCTGGAGCGCGAGGGCGACCGGGTGCGGTTCCGGCTCACCATGCACCCCGACGACGACGGCAAGGTGTGGAGCTGGGTCTCCGAGCGCACCACCGACCGCTCCGAACTCGCCGTCCAGGCCCGGCGCGTCGAGCCCGGCCCGTTCGAGTTCATGGACATCCGCTGGGAGTACGCCGAGGTGCCGGCCGGTACCCGGATGCGCTGGGTGCAGGACTTCGCCATGAAGCCGACCGCACCGGTCGACGACGAGGGCATGGTCAACCACATCAACCGCAACTCCCGGATCCAGATGCAGCTGATCCGCGAGAAGGTCGAGAAGAAGGCCGCGGAGGTCTGATCATGGCGTCCCCCGTGACCAACCCCGGGAGCGTGCCCGGGACGGCGCAGACCCACCGCGCCCTGATCGTCGCCCGGATGAAGCCCGACGCGGCCGCCGGCATCGCCGAGGTGTTCGCCGACTCCGACAACCAGGGCGAACTCCCGCACCTGATCGGCGTGACGGGGCGCAGCCTGTTCCAGTTCGGCGACGTCTACCTGCACCTGATCGAGGCCGACCGCCCGCCCGGCCCGGCCGTCGCCCAGGTGATCGGCCACCCCGAGTTCCGGGCGATCAGCGACGCGCTCACCGCGTACGTCCAGGCCTACGACCCGGCCACCTGGCGGGGCCCGAAGGACGCGATGGCGCGCGAGTTCTACCGCTGGGACCGCCACCGCTGAGCCGGCGGCGGTGATCGAGCGGACACCCCGAGGGCCCTCCGGTCCCGGGGTGTCCGCTCGTGCTCACTCCTCGGGGGCGGTCGCGGCCGTCATCGCGGCGAGCACGGCGCGCCAGTCCTCGCCGGGCTCCGGGCGCAGCGCCCCGGCCAGCGCGTCGGCCCGGTAGTGCCAGGGGCGCAGCAGTTCGGGGTCGGCGTCCGGGCCGTACCCGACCGGGCTCGACGAGCCGAGCAGCCGGATCAGCTCGGTGGTGAGGCCGGTCCAGGAGACGTGGCCGGTGACGGCGTTGACGACCCGGCCGGGGGCGCGGTCGGCGCTCTCGGCGACGGCCCGGGCGAGTGCCGCCGAGTGCACCCAGCCGACGCCCGACCAGCCGGAGTCGCGAGGTGGCAGCAGGATCGGGCGGCCGGCCAGCGCGGCCTGGTAGAGCGCTCCGGTGGCGCCCCAGCGGAGCTGGTCGCGCAGCCGCCGGTGGGGGCCCCAGACGATCGGCGAGCGGACCACCGAGACCGGGCCGCGGGCCCGCGCGGCGGCGTCCAGAAGGACCCGCTCGCAGTCGAGCTTGGCCCGCCCGTACGGGCTGAGCGGTCCGGCCGAGGGGGCGCCCTCGCGGACCTCGCCCGGGGCGGGGCGGCCGTAGGCGTCGACGCTGCTGACCAGGACGAACCCGCCGGTGCCGCGCCAGCCCTCGACCAGGACGCGCATCGCGGCGAGGTCGACGGCGTGCTCGGTGAAGGTGCAGGCGGCGTGGATGACGGTGTCCGCGCCCTCGACGGCCCGGCGCAGGCTCTCCGGGTCGGCGAGGTC
>NZ_BAAAKJ010000122.1:0-1363 GCF_039527695.1 Kitasatospora putterlickiae | reverse complement strand
GGCGATGTCGCCCTCGGCCACCTCGACGCCGGCGCCGGCCACCAGGTGGGCCGACTCGGGACGGGCCAGGGCCCGCACGGGGCGGCCCTGGGCGAGGAGTTCCTGGAGGATCGCCGCGCCGACGCCGCCGGTGGCGCCGGTGAGCAGCACCGTGCCGGCGCGGGCGGCGCGGACGCCCGCGCGTCCGGGGGTGCCGCGGCGGTGGGCGGCGCGGGTGGCGAGCAGGGTGGCCAGGGCCCGCGGGGTGCGCTGTTCGAGGACGTCCAGGCCGGTCAGCGGCAGGCCCAGGCCCGTGCGCAGGCGTTCGGCCAGCCGCACCGCCACCAGGGAGTGGCCGCCGAGCCGGAAGAAGTCGTCGTCCGCCGACGGGCGGGCGGCGAGCAGGTCCGCGAACGCGTCCAGGACCTCGGGCAGGTGGGCCCGGGCGGACGGGCGGCCGGGCAGGCGGGCGGGGTCGAGGGTGCCGTCGGGCCGGCGCGGGATGCGGTCCAGCAGGGTGACGGCGACCGGGAGGTGCTCGGGTGCCGTGAGTCGGCGGCGCAGGGCGGCGCGCAGTTCGGCGCCGCTGGGCGCGACCGGGCCGCGGACGGTCGCGTAGGCGAGGGCCGGGCCGTGCTCGGCGAGGTGGAGGGCCGCGTCGGTGACCCGGGGGTCGGCGAGCAGGGCGGTGACGGCGGGGTGGTCGCCGCCGGCCGGGGTGAGGCGCTCGCCGGGGAGTCCGGAGAGCGGGCGGTCCGGGTCGGCGGCGACGGCCGTGAGCAGGTCGGCGAAGGCGGTGTGCAGCCGGCGGGCGGTGGGCTCGTCCAGGACCGCCGGGTCGTGTTGCAGCAGGCAGCGCGGCCGGGGGCCGTCCTCGACCAGCAGGGAGAGGCCGAACTTGGCGAGCCCGAGGTCGACGTCGACGGCCCGCGCGGTGAGACCGGGCAGCGTCAGCGGCTCGGGCGGGCGGACCAGGTCGCAGCTCACGGCGAGCAGCGGGGTGCCGTCCGCTCCCCGGGCGGCGGGGCCGAGGTGTTCGACGACCAGGTCGAAGGGCACGTCGTGGTGCTCCTGGGCGTCGAGCAGGGCGGCCCGGACGGTGGCGAGGACCTCGGTGAACGCCGGGTCGCCGCCGGGTCCGGGCAGGGTGGCGCGGACGGGCAGGGTGTTGACCTGGAGGCCGATCATCCGGCGCAGCTCGGGCCGGGCGCGGTGGCCGCCGGCGCAGCCGAGGAGCAGGTCGGACGCGCCGGTGGCGGTGCGCAGGGCGGCGAAGGCGGCGGCCAGGACGACGGTGAACGGGGTGGCGCCGTGCCGGGCGCCGAGCCGGCGCAGACCGTCGAGGGTCCCGGTGGTGAGCGGGGCGGTGTGCAGGACGGCGCGG
>NZ_BAAAKJ010000121.1:17859-22893 GCF_039527695.1 Kitasatospora putterlickiae | reverse complement strand
CTGTGGGAGAGTAGGACGCCGCCGAACAATTCTTCTGAGAAGCCCCTGCCGGGGATACCGGCAGGGGCTTTTCGCATTTCAGGCCCAGAGAGCGCAGAGAGCCCGGCGAGCCTCGCCGGCCCGGCCCACCCCATCAAGATGGCGCTAAAGCTCCCAGCTCAGGGCCCAGATCGCTGGCAAAACGCAGCCTGCGCCGTAGTCTCGAAGGCGAAGGGAACTGGTGTCCGGGATGGCCGCCAGAGTCGGTCGGATCAAGAACGGTGCACATGGGACGCGGCAGGCTGCGGATCTACCTCGGGGCGGCTCCCGGGGTCGGTAAGACGTACGCCATGCTCGCGGAGGCGCACCGGCGGTCGGAACGGGGGACGGACGTCGTGGTGGCGTTCGTCGAGGACCACGGGCGCCGGCACACGGCCGAGCGGGTCACCGGCCTGGAGGTGGCGGCGCGGCGTGAGCTGACGCACCGCGGGGCCGTGTTCACGGAGATGGACCTGGACGCGGTGCTGGCGCGCCGGCCGCGGGTGGCGCTGGTGGACGAGCTGGCGCACACCAATGTGCCGGGGTGTCGCAACGAGAAGCGGTGGCAGGACGTCGAGGAGCTGCTCGCGGCCGGGATCGACGTCATCTCGACGGTGAACATCCAGCACCTGGAGTCGCTCGGCGACGTCGTCGAGGGCATCACGGGGGTGCGGCAGCGGGAGAGCGTGCCGGACGAGGTGGTCCGCCGGGCCGACCAGATCGAGCTCGTCGACATGTCGCCACAGGCGCTGCGGCGCCGGCTGGCGCACGGCAACGTGTACGCGCCGGAGAAGATCGACGCGGCGCTCGCCCACTACTTCCGGCCGGGGAACCTGACGGCGCTGCGCGAGCTGGCGTTGCTGTGGACGGCCGACCGGGTCGACGAGTACCTGCAGAAGTACCGGGCCGAGCAGGGGATCCAGGGGACCTGGCAGGCGCGCGAGCGGATCGTGGTCGGGCTGACGGGCGGGCCGGAGGGCGCGACGCTGATCCGTCGGGCGGCCCGGATCGCGGCCCGCGGGTCGGGCGGCGAGCTGCTGGCCGTGCACATCTCCCGCTCGGACGGGCTGGCCGGTTCGGGCTCGGGGTCGTCGCAGACGCTGATCGAGCAGCGGGCGCTGCTGGAGAGCCTGGGCGGTTCGTACCACGCCGTCCTGGGTGACGACCCGGCCGTCGGGCTGCTGGACTTCGCGCGGGGCGTGAACGCGACGCAGATCGTGCTGGGCACCAGTCGCCGGCCGGCCTGGCAGTACGTCTACGGGCCGGGTGTGAGCGGCACGGTGACCCGTGAGTCGGGCGATATCGACGTGCACATCGTCACCCATGAACACGCCGCGAAGGGCCGCGGGCGGATTCCGATCCGCAAGGTGACCGATCTGGGCCGGACGCGGACGGTCGCGGGCTGGCTGATCGGGGTGGCCGGGCCGCCGCTGCTGGCACTGGTGCTCATCAACGTCCACGGCCTGGGCCTCACCACGGACATGATGCTGTTCCTGTCGCTGACGGTGTGCGCGGCGCTGGTGGGCGGGCTGTTCCCGGCGATCGCCTCGGCGCTGGTCGGTTCCACCGCGCTGAACTACTACTTCGCGCCGCCGATCCACACGCTCACGATCGACGAGCCGCAGAACATCATGGCGGTGGCGATATTCACCACCGTCGGCATGGCCGTGGCCTCGGTGGTCGACCTGGCGGCCCGGCGCACCCATCAGGCGGCCCGCAGCCAGACCGAGGCGCAGACGCTGAGCGCGCTGGCCGGGACGGTGCTGCGCGGGTCCCCGAACGGGGACGGGGTGCTGACCGCGTTGCTGGAGCAGGTCCGGGAGACCTTCCAGCAGGAGTCGGTGGCCCTGCTGGAGCGGTCCGACCGGGCCGCCGAGTGGCAGGCGGTGGCGACGGCGGGCCCGCGTCCGCCCGAGCGGCCGGAGACGGCCGACGTGGACGTGCCGGTCGGGGAGACGCTGGCCCTGGTGCTGCGCGGGAGGGTGCTGCCGGGCGAGGACCGCCGACTGTTGGGGGCCTTCGCCGCGCAGGCGGCCGTGCTGCTGGAACGACGGCGGCTGGCGGGGGAGGCGGCGGCCGCCCGTCGGGAGGCCGAGGGGAACCGGATCCGCACCGCGCTGCTGGCGGCCGTCTCGCACGACCTGCGCACACCGCTCGCGGGGATCAAGGCCTCGGTCAGCTCGCTCCGTTCGGCGGACGTGGAGTGGGACGAGGAGGACGAGGCGGAGCTGCTGGCGGGGATCGAGGCCGGCGCCGACCGGCTGGATCATCTGATCAACAATCTGCTCGACATGAGCCGGCTGCAGACCGGGACGGTCACGCCGCTGATCCAGGAGACCGACCTGGACGAGGTGGTGCCGTTCGCGCTGGGCGGGGTGCCGCCGGGGGCGGTCCGGCTGGACGTGCCGGAGACCCTGCCGATGGTCCGGGCCGACGGCGGGCTGCTGGAGCGGTCGCTGGCCAATCTGGTCGAGAACGCCGTCAAGTACAGTCCGGCCGGGGTGAGGGTGCTGGTCAAGGCGGACGCGTTGCGGCCGGCGTCCGGGCCGGGCCGGGTGGAGCTGCGGATCGTGGACCGGGGGCCGGGGGTTCCGGAGGACGCCAAGGAGCGGATCTTCGCGCCGTTCCAGCGGTACGGGGACGCGCCGCGCGGCGCCGGGGTGGGGCTCGGGCTCGCGGTGGCGCGCGGGTTCGTCGAGGCGATGGACGGCACGGTGTCCGCCGAGGACACCCCGGGTGGCGGGCTGACCATGGTCGTCACCCTGCCCGCCGTCGAACGCGTCCCGGATCCCGACGGACCGGATCCCGGCGCCCTGGGCCCCGGCGCCCTGGATCCCCACGGGCCGGCCGTTGACGAACCGGCCGCCGACGCGCTCGCTCCCGGCGGAGCGGAGCCGTCCCAGCCCCCGGCGTGATCGGTTCCGTCCGCCGATGACCGTTGAACGACCACTTCCGATCCGACCGACAGCCCCGAAAGGCGGAGCCCGCATGACCCGGGTCCTCGTCGTGGACGACGAACCGCAGATCGTCCGCGCGCTGGTGATCAACCTCAAGGCCCGCAAGTACGAGGTCGACGCGGCGCATGACGGCGCGAGCGCCCTGGAACTCGCCGCCGCCCGCCACCCCGACGTCGTCGTCCTCGACCTCGGCCTGCCCGACATGGACGGGGTCGAGGTGATCAAGGGCCTGCGCGGCTGGACCCGGGTGCCGATCATCGTGCTCTCCGCCCGGCACGCCTCCGACGAGAAGGTCGAGGCGCTGGACGCCGGCGCCGACGACTACGTCACCAAGCCCTTCGGCATGGACGAACTGCTGGCCCGGATGCGCGCCGCCGTCCGCCGGGCCGAGCCGGTCGCCGGGGAGGACGGCTCGGTGGTGGTCACCGAGGGCTTCACCGTCGACCTGGCGGCGAAGAAGGTGAACCGCGACGGCGTCGACATCCGCCTTACCCCGACCGAGTGGCATCTGCTGGAGGTCCTGGTCCGCAACGCGGGCCGGCTGGTCAGCCAGACCCAGCTGCTCCAGGAGGTCTGGGGCCCGGCCTACCGGACCGAGACGAACTATCTGCGGGTCTACCTCGCCCAGCTGCGGCGCAAGCTCGAACGCGACCCCTCGCACCCGCGGCACTTCATCACCGAGCCGGGCATGGGCTACCGCTTCGAGGGGTGAGCGGGCGGGCCGGTCCCGGTGTGCCGGAGGCCGCCGCCGACCGCCCGCGCGGAGCCCCGGCGGCTTGTGCGGCCTGCCGCCGGGGGCCCTGGAACCGGTACCCTTCCGGCATGAGTGGTGACAACAGCAGCGGGCCGCCGCAGGGGCGCTTCCGCCGCATGCTCAGCCGGCTGACCTCCTCCACCGAGGAGTTGGAGGCCGAGGAGCTGCGCCAGGAGAGCGCCGCGGAGTCGGGCTGCACGCCGATCGCCAGCTGCGGGGACCGGCAACTGGTCACCGTCGCCGGCACCCTGCGCACGGTGACGCTCCGCCCGCGGGCCGGCGTGCCCGCGCTGGAGGCGGAGCTCTTCGACGGCACCGAGGCGCTGGACGTGGTCTGGCTCGGGCGCCGCTCCATCGCGGGCATCGAGCCGGGGCGCCGACTGGTCGCCAGCGGCCGGATCGGCCACGCGCGCGGCCGCCGGGTGCTGTTCAACCCCCGCTACGAGCTGCGTCCGGTCGGACACGGGAGCGAATGAGCGTGAGCAACCAGCCCGGCGGCGAGCCCGCCGCCCAGCTCGGCCTGATGAAGATCGACCACGACGAGGAGGCGGCCCGCCAGGCGCAGGCCTCCCGCGAGGCCGCCGACACCGTGATGAAGGCGTTCGGCGGGGTCCGCGGCATGGTCGACATGACCCTGCCCGGCCTGGTCTTCATCATCACCTACAACATCACCCACGAGGTTCCGGCGGCCGCCTGGGCGGCGCTGGGCCTGAGCGCGCTGTTCGTGGTGGCGCGGCTGCTGAAGCGGGAGACCGTCCAGCACGCCTTCAGCGGGGTGTTCGGTGTCGCCATCGGCGCCTGGATCTCGATGAAGACCGGCAAGGCGGAGAACTTCTACCTGCCGGGTCTGCTCTGGAACGTCGGCTACTGCGTGGGCCTGGCGGTCTCGGCGCTGGTCCGCTGGCCGCTGATCGGCATCATGCTCGGCCCGGTGACCGGCGAGATGTTCACCTGGCGCAAGCAGAACCCGGGCCGGCTGGCCGCCTACACCAAGGCCACCTGGGCGTGGGTGCTGATCATGGGCATCAAGCCGGTGATCCTCTTCCCGCTCTACTTCACCCACAACGTCAACCTGCTGGGCTGGCTCAAGGTCGCCCTGGGCATCCCGCCGCTGCTGCTGGCGATGTACGTGACCTGGCAGATCCTGCTGAAGGCGCCGCCGCCGATCAAGGCGCAGCTGGACGAGGAGCCGGAGCACGAGCACCCCGCCGGCGGGCCGCCCGCCGGCGTCTAGCGCGAATCCGCACGGCCGAGGGCCCGCTCTCCGAGCGCCTCCACCGGGTGATGGGCCGCTACCTGGACTTC
>NZ_BAAAKJ010000121.1:4386-17769 GCF_039527695.1 Kitasatospora putterlickiae | reverse complement strand
GGGCTACTGGGCGCCGGCCGAGCTGGAGAGCAGTTCCTCCAGCTCCTCCTCGCGCTCCTGGGCGGCCACGAAGAGCAGCTCGTCGCCGCCCTCCAGGGTGTCGTCCTTGCCGGGCACCAGGACCCGGCCCTCGCGCAGGATGGTCACCAGGGCGGTGTCCGGCGGCCACGGCACGTCGCCGACGCGGGTGCCGACCAGCTCGGTGTCCTCGGCGAGGGTCAGCTCGACCAGGTTGGCGTTGCCCTGGCTGAAGCGCATCAGCCGGACCAGGTCGCCGACGCTGACGGCCTCCTCGACCAGGGCGGACATCAGGCGCGGGGTGGAGACGGCCACGTCCACGCCCCAGGACTCGTTGAAGAGCCACTCGTTCTTCGGGTTGTTCACCCGGGCGACCACCCGGGGAACGCCGTACTCGGTCTTCGCGAGCAGCGAGACGACCAGGTTGACCTTGTCGTCACCGGTCGCGGCGATCACCACGTGGCAGCGCTGCAGCGCTGCCTCGTCCAGCGAGGTGATCTCGCAGGCGTCGGCCAGCAGCCACTCCGCCATGGGCACCCGTTCCACCGAGATGGAGTTCGGGTTCTTGTCGATCAGCAGGACCTCGTGGCCGTTCTCCAGCAGTTCGCCCGCGATGGAGCGGCCGACGGCGCCGGCCCCGGCAATGGCGACTCGCATCAGTGATCTTCCTTCCGCGGGCCCTGCGCGAACGCGGCCTCGACCGCCGTCAGGTCGGCCCGGCGCAGCATGACGTGCACCAGGTCGCCCTCCTGCACCACCATCTGGGGCGAGGGCAGCACGCCCTCGCCGAGCCGGGTGACGAACGCCACCCGGGTGCCGGAGACCGCCTCCAGCTCGCTCACCCGGTGGCCCACCCACTCCGGGGCGTAGGCGACCTCGGCGAGCTGGACGGCGCCGCTCGGGTCCTGCCAGAGCGGCTCGGCGCCGCTCGGCAGCAGCCGGCGCAGCATCTGGTCGGCCGTCCAGCGGACGGTGGCGACGGTGGGGATGCCCAGGCGCTGGTAGACCTCGGCGCGCCGGGGGTCGTAGATCCGGGCCGCGACGTTCTCCACGCCGAAGTTCTCCCGGGCCACCCGGGCGGCGATGATGTTGGAGTTGTCACCGCTGGAGACGGCGGCGAAGGCACCCGCCTCCTCGATGCCGGCCTCCTTCAGGGTGTCCTGGTCGAAGCCGACCCCGGTCACCCGGCGCCCGTTGAACCCGGCGCCCAGCCGCCGGAAGGCAGTCGGGTCCTGGTCGACCACGGCCACCGAGTGGCCCTGTTTCTCCAGCGCGCGGGCGAGCGCGGAGCCCACCCGGCCGCAGCCCATGATGACGATGTGCACCGGCGCTACCTCACCCGTCCTATTAGGGCCATGACCTGCGCAAACACCGTTCGATCTCCGTTTCCCCGCCCCGCTGTCCGGGTGGGCGTCCTGGTGGGGCTCGGCACGACAACCACAGTGTTGCCCGCCTGCTCGTATCCGACACGCTAGCCGGTCCACCGAACACAGTCGCGACGAAGGGGGCACCATCGGGGGGCGTCCGTCGGACCTGGCGGCGTAGTGCCCCTACGATTCCTTAACGTGCCTATGCCGACTGACCTACCGAAACGCATCCTCATCGGGCGTGCGTTGCGCAGCGACAAGCTGGGGGAGACGCTGCTCCCCAAGCGCATCGCGCTGCCCGTCTTCGCCTCGGACGCGCTCTCCTCGGTCGCGTACGCGCCCGAGGAGATCCTGCTGACGCTCTCGCTGGCGGGCGCCTCAGCCATCCACTTCTCGTGGCAGATCGGCGTCGTGGTCGCCATCGTGATGCTCGCGGTGGTGGCCTCGTACCGGCAGAACGTGCACGCCTACCCGAGCGGCGGCGGCGACTACGAGGTCGCCACCGTGAACCACGGCCCGAACTCCGGCCTGGTGGTCGCGAGCGCGCTGATGGTCGACTACATCCTCACCGTGGCGGTCTCCACCACCTCGGGGGTGGCCAACGTGGTGTCGGCGGTGCCGGCGCTGCGCGGGCACGAGCTGACCCTGTCGGTGGTCGTGGTCATCGTGCTGATGGGGATGAACCTGCGCGGCGTGCGGGAGTCGGGCACGGCGTTCGCCGTTCCGACCTACGCCTTCATGGTCGGCGTGCTCGGCATGGTGGTCTACGGCGTGGTCCGGCACTTCGGGCTGGGGCAGGACATGCCCTCCGAGAGCTCCGGCTTCCACCTGGAGCCGATCCCCGGGAACGAGAACCTGGCCGGTTTCGCCATGGTGTTCCTGCTGCTCAAGGCGTTCTCCTCGGGCTGTGCGGCGCTGACCGGCGTGGAGGCGATCTCCAACGGCGTGCCGGCGTTCCGCAAGCCCAAGAGCAAGAACGCGGCGACCACCCTGCTGATGATGGCGAGCATCGCCGTCGTGATGTTCATGGGCATCATCTGGCTGGCCCGGCTGACCGGCGTCCAGATGGCCGAGGAGGCCCACCAGCTGGTCGGCGCGCCCGGCGACTACCACCAGAAGACCGCGCTGGCGCAGATCAGCGAGGCGGTGTTCTCGAACTTCACGCCGGGCTTCTACTTCGTCGCCGGCGTCACCGGGCTGATCCTGGTGCTGGCCGCCAACACCGCGTTCAACGGCTTCCCGGTGCTGGGCTCGATCCTGGCCCAGGACCGCTACCTGCCCCGCCAGCTGCACACCCGCGGCGACCGGCTGGCCTTCTCCAACGGCATCATCCTGCTGGCGCTGGCCGCGATCCTGTTCATCATCGCCTTCGACGCGGACCCGACCCGGCTGATCCAGCTGTACATCGTCGGCGTCTTCGTGTCGTTCAACATGAGCCAGTCCGGCATGATCCGGCACTGGACCAGGAACCTGCGCACCGAGACCGATCCGGCCAAGCGCCGGCACATGCAGCGCAGCCGGGCGATCAACACCTTCGGCCTGGTGATGACCATGGCGGTGCTGATCGTCGTGCTCGCCACCAAGATCAGCCACGCCTGGATCGCCATCGCGGCGATGGTCGTGCTGTTCGTGATGATGAAGGCGATCCGTCGGCACTACGACCGGGTCTCCGCGGAGCTGGTGGCCGCCGAGGAGCCGGACGACGTGGTGCTGCCCACCCGGGTGCACGCGATCGTGCTGGTCTCCAAGCTGCACAAGCCGGCGCTGCGGGCGCTGGCGTACGCGCGGCTCGCGCGGGCGCACACGCTGGAGGCGGTGACCGTGAACGTCGATCCGGCGGACACGGCGGCGCTGCGCGAGGAGTGGGACGAGCGCGGGATCGAGGTGCCGCTGAAGGTGCTGGACTCGCCGTACCGGGAGATCACCGGGCCGGTGCTGGACTACGTGAAGAACCTGCGCCGCAGCAGCCCGCGCGACGTGGTGTCGGTCTACATCCCCGAGTACGTGGTCGGCCACTGGTACGAGCACCTGCTGCACAACCAGAGCGCGCTGCGGCTCAAGGGCCGGCTGCTGTTCAAGCCGGGCGTGATGGTGACCTCGGTGCCGTGGCAGCTGGAGTCCTCGGAGCGGCGCAAGCCGCAGAAGGCCTGGTCGGCGCCGGGTTCCGTCCGGCGTGGCGAACCCAGGGCGCCCAAGGCCGTAAAGTCGGAAGTCTCGGCGAAGCCCGCCGGCCCCGCTGACGACAGTACGAAGGACGCCTCCCAGTGACCCGCAACACCCCGTCTCGTTCCCACGGCTCCTCGGGCAAGGGCGCCCGCAAGGGCGGTGCCGCCAAGCCCGGGCAGGTCGCCCGGCCGCGCTGGGGCAAGCCGTCGCGCCCGGAGGCGACCGACCGCGACGGATTCACCGCGCGGACGGCGCCGCTCGCGCCGGAGGAGCGCGCCCCGCAGCGCGAACAGGAGCCGTCGCGCCCGGCGCGCGGCGAGCGCCCGGAGCGTGCCGAGCCTGCCGAGCGCGGTGAGGCGCGCGAGGGCCGGGAGGGGCAGCCGAAGGGCGGTGCGCGCCCCCGCAAGCAGGCCGTGCGCCCGCCGCGGGCGCTGCGCGACGGCGCCCGCGCGTCCCGGGCCGAGGCCGCTCCCAAGGCGGCCAGGGCTCCCAAGGCCCCGGCGGTGAAGGCCCCCACCGGCGACCCGCTGGTCGGCGAGCGCTACGAGGTCGAGGTCGGCCCCGTCGCGCACGGCGGCGGGCACTGCGTGGCCCGGCACGAGGGCCGGGTGCTGTTCGTCCGGCACGCGCTGCCGGGCGAGAAGGTGATCGCACGGGTCACCGAGGGCACCACCACCTCGCGTTTCCTGCGGGCCGACGCGGTGGAGGTCCTGGAGCCCGCCAAGGAGCGGATCGCCCCGCCGTGCCCGTTCTCCGGGCCCGGCAAGTGCGGCGGCTGCGACTGGCAGCACGTCACGCCGGGCGGCCAGCGCAAGCTCAAGGCGCAGGTGCTGACCGAGCAGCTGGCCAAGCTGGCCGGTCTGACCCCGGCCGAGGCCGGCTGGGACGGCAGCGTCGAGCCGGTCGGCGGCAAGCTGCCGGCCGGCCGGGTGCCGGCCTGGCGCACCCGCGTCCAGTACGCCGTCGACGCGGGCAGCGGCAAGGTCGGGCTGCGCAAGCACCGCTCGCACGAGATCCAGCCGGTCGACCGCTGCCTGATCGCCGCCGAGGGCGTCACGGAGCTGGGCGTGGAGTCCCGCGACTGGCCGGGCGTCGTCTCGGTCGAGACGATCGCCGCCTCCGGCTCCTCGGACCGCCAGGTGGTGCTCACCCCGGCGCCGGGCGCCCAGCTGCCGCTGGTCGAGCTGGACCGGCCGGTCTCCATCGCCCGGGTCGACGAGCAGGGCAACATCCACAAGGTGCACGGCCGCGGTTTCGTGCGCGAGCGCGCCGCCGGGCGGACCTGGCGGGTCAGCAACGGCGGCTTCTGGCAGATCCACCCGGAGGCGCCGGACACCCTGGTCGACGCCGTCCTCGACGGCCTGGACCCGCAGTGGGGCGAGAACGCGCTCGACCTCTACTGCGGGGTGGGCCTGTTCGCGGGCGCGCTGGCCGACCGGGTCGGCGAGGACGGCGCGGTGCTCGGCATCGAGTCCGGCAAGCAGGCGGTCGCCGACGCCCGGCACAACCTGGCCGCGCTGGAGAACGTCCGGATCGAGTGCGACCGGGTGGAGTCGCTGCTGCCGCGCACCGGGATCACCGCGACCGACCTGATCGTGCTCGACCCGCCGCGCGTGGGGGCCGGGCGCGAGACCGTCGCCCACCTGGCCGGGCTCGGCGCCCGCCGGATCGCGTACGTGGCCTGCGACCCGGCGGCCCTCGCCCGTGACCTGGCGTTCTTCCGCGAGGGCGGCTACCGGCTGGTCTCGCTGCGGGCCTTCGACCTGTTCCCGATGACGCACCACTTCGAGTGCGTGGCGATCCTGGAGCCCGTCAAGGGCGAGTGACCCGCGGCCGACGGACGGAGGCGGTACCCGGACTCTCCGGGTACCGCCTCCGTCCGTTTCGTCGCGCGCCGTCGTGGGCGCGGGTGGCTCAAGGTGGCTCAGGGCGTCTCAGAGCGTCTCAGGGCAGGGGGCGTTCCTCTTCCTGGGCGTCGTGCGGCAGGGCGATGCCGTGCTGGGCGGCGAGCCGGATCAGCGAGGCGATCCGGCCCTCGTACGCCTGGACGCCGTCGGCGTCCCCTTCGGCCCGGGCGGCCGCGAGTTCCTCGCGGGCCTGGGCGAGCTGCTCGCGCAGCTCCTGGTCGAACATGGCTGTCATGTGCCGGCCTCCACACCGGTCGGTGCCGCTCCAGGGAATGCACAGGGCACTTCAGAGTCTCCGAAGGTGAAGAACTCTTCAAGTCTCCCTCCCGGCGAGTGCCGGGCGCGTCGAGGGGACGCGTCGAGCGGCGTGCGCGGGGGTCGCGTGCGGGGTCGCGCGCGCCCTTGTTGTGCTAGCACTTCAGCGCTAGCTTGAGGTTCATGGGTAAGAAGCAGCTGAACGTCCGGGTGGACGCCACCACCGCGGAGATGGCCCGGGAACGGGCGGAGCAGCAGGGGATCAGTATGAACCAGTACATCGAACGCCTGGTCCAGCAGGACATGGGCGAGGCCGGGCGGGTGTTCGTCGACGCGGCCGCGCAGTTCATGAAGGAGTACGAGACGGCGTTCCTGGCCGAGTTCGGGGAGCAGCGGGGCGGGGCCGACCTCCAGGACGTGCGCCGTTGAAACTGGAGGTCGACCTCTCGTGGCTGCTCATGACCGCCGAGCAGTACACGCCCGGTGACCCGCAGGTCACCGACTACGGATCGCTGCTCGCCGCCGTCGCCCGGCACCAGGCCGAGATCTTCGACATCGCCGTCTACCCCGAACCGCAGGACCGCGCCGCCGCCCTGATGCACCAGCTGATCCGGGTCCCGGCGCTGGAGAAGACCAACGAGCTGTTCGCCACCGCCGTCGCCTACGCCTACCTGGTGGCCAGCGGCTGCACCGTGGCGACCACGGCCCGCGAGGTGCGCAGCCTCGCCCGGGCCATCCGCGAGGGGCGGCTGACCGTCTCCGGGGTGGCGGACCGGCTGGCCGCCTGGGTGGTGGACGAGGCCGAGGACGAGGAGGTCAGCGGCGAGGACGACGACGACTCGGAGTAGCCGGGGCGGGCCGGTTCAGCCGGCTTCGGCGCCGGCCCCGGCCGGCTCGGCGATCAGCGCGGTCGCGAACGGACGGAAGCCCGCCCGGCGGTAGATCCGGGCCACGTCCTCGTCGGCCGCGGACAGGAACACCGTCCGCACCCCGTTCGCCCGGGCGTGCGCGACCAGCGCCGCGGTCACCGCCCGGCCCAGCCCGCGCCGCCGCGCCGAGGGCAGCGTGCCCACACCGGCCACCTCGGTGACCGGGCCGACCGGGTTGTGCTGGCCCGCGCAGAGCGGGGTGCCGCCCTCGAACGCCGCGGCGAGCACCGTGTGCCCGGAGGCGATCCGCCCGGCGACCCGCGCCGCGGTGCCGTCGGCCGCCAACACCTCGGCCTTCGCCGCGAGTTCCACCGCTCCGGCCTCGCCCACGCCGGTGCCCGGCTCGCCGAACGCCAGGTGCGGGACGGCCACCGCCCGCGCGATCGCCGGGTCGTCGGCCGCCAGCACCCGCACCGCCGCCCCGCCCGGGGCGTCCGGCGCCTCCTGCCCCGGGCCCAGCACCAGCAGCGGGTGCTCGTGCACCACCAGCCCCGCCTCCTCGACCGCCGCGCGCAGCAGCGGGTCGTGCTCCGCCACCCACTCGAACGCCTCCGGCAGACCCAGCTCGCGCTGGCGGGCCAGCACCCGGCGGACGTCCCCGGCGGTGACGGCCGGCCCCTCGTGACCCAGCGCGGGCCGGGCGTAGTAGGGCCAGCCGGCGCCCTCGCGGACGAACAGGCTGAGCGGGCCGAAGTCCTCGACCCGCGCGGCGGAGCGCGGCACCGCGTCGTAGTAGCGCTCGATCTCGTCGAGGAGGTCCGGGTCGGGGGTGCGGGCGACTGCAAGATCGTCAGAGGTCACGCCGTGCATCCAAGCAGGCCCGACGCGTTCCTGCCAGGGATTTGCCGCCCCGGCGGGAAGCGCCCCGCGGCCGGCGCGCCGGGCACCCCGGGGGCGGGACGGGCACGCCCGCTGACGGACGGTCACGGTACGGACGACCGCCGAACGAAGGGCCCCGGAGCCGCCTGACGTGCGCCGCGGCCCGCCCGGCCCGGGCATTTCCGCGCGATTGTTGCCGAACGCTTACAGGCCGGGCGATCTTGTGTACGGACCCCATGGCATCCTGGGGCCTTTACAGCTCTGCCGGACGGGAACGGCGGACGTCCGCGCTGGGCGAAGCGAGGGGGAAGACCGGGTCATGAGGCTCTGCTTTCTGGTGGAGGAGCACTACCGGCACGACGGCATGCCGCTCGACGTCGTGCGCCGGCTCACCGCGTGGGGACACCGGGTGGACGTGCTGCGCCCCGGCGACTCGCTGATGGCGATCTCCGAGGCGGTCCGCGCCGGCAGCCACGACGCCTGGGTGCTCAAGACCGTCTCCGGCGGGCCCGGCCTCACCCTGCTGGAGGCCGCCGCCGCCGTCGGCCTCACCACCGTCAACGACGTCCGCTCCATCCGCGGCGTCCGCGACAAGGCCCTCGCCTCGGTCATCGCCCGCACCCGCGGACTGCCCGTCCCCGTCACCTACGCGGCCGCCCGCTGGGAACGGCTCGCCGAGATCCCCGCCGCCGAGTACCCGCTCGTCGTCAAGCCCGCCGACGGCAGCTCCGGGCGGGCCGTGCGACTCGTCCGCGACCCCGGCCACCTCGCCGAACTCGGCCCCCTGCTGGCCGGCGAGGGCCTGCTCATCGCCCAGCCCTACGTCCCCAACTCCGGCACCGACCTCAAGGTGTACTGCGTCGACGGCGAGCTGTACGCCACCGAACGCCGCTCGCCGCTCAACCCCGACCAGGGCGTCCGGGAGCGGCAGGTGCCGCTGTCCGCCGAGGTCGCGCGGATCGCCGCGCAGGTCGGCGAGGTGTTCGGGCTCGACCTGTACGGCGTCGACGTGCTGCTCGGGCCGGACGGGCCGGTGGTCGTCGACATCAACGACTTCCCGAGCTTCCGGCAGGTGCCGGACGCCGTCGCCCGGGTCGCGCGGGCGATCCTGCGGCTGGCCCGCACCGGCACGGCGGTCACCGCGCCGGCCGTCGCCCTGGACGCCTCCGGACTGGAGACACCGGGCCTCGGCGCGGTCGGGATCGGCGCGGCGTCCGTCCGCATGCCCGCGCAGGGCGGCGCCGCCACCGTCGGACTCGGCGGCGTCGGAGTGGCCGGCGTCGGCGGCGTGGGCGTCGGCGGCGCACTGTGAGGATCGGGCTGATCACCTCCGCCCCGGACCACCCGCTGCTCGCCGCGGCCGGCGCGCTGCTGACCGCGCGCGGCCACCGGATCGAGGCACTCGACCCGGCGGACCCGCCCGCCGACGGCACCGGGCCGCTCGCCGACGTCTACCTGCTCAAGGCCCGCACCCCGGCGGCCCTCGCGCTCGCCCGCTCGCTGGAGGAACGCGGCGCCCCCGTCGTCAACCCGGCCGCCGCCACCGAACTCGTCCAGGACCGCACCGCCATGGCCGACCTCGCCCGGCGATCCGGCCTTCCCTTCGCGCCCACCCGCACCGCCGACCGCCCCGCCGCGCTGCTCGCCCAGGCCGGGACGGGCGACCTCGCCCTCCCCCTGGTCGTCAAGAGCCGGCACAGCCGCCGCCACGACCTCGTCGCCCGCGTCGACGACCTCGACCGGCTGCGCACCCTCGCCAAGCGGTGGCCCGGCGAACCTGTCATCGCCCAGCCCTACCTGCCGAGCACCGGCTGGGACCAGAAGCTCTGGGTCGTCGCCGGACGACTGTTCTGCACCCGCCGGCGCTCCGAACTCGCCGACGCCGGCCACACCGGGCCGCCGCACGGCCCGGACGGGTTCACGCCCGGCGACCTGCCCGCCGAACGGGCCGAACTCGCCCTGCGGGTCGGCGAGGTGTTCGGCCTCGACGTCTACGGCGTCGACCTGCTCGACGGACCGGACGAACCGGTCGTCGTCGACGTCAACGCCTTCCCGGGCATCCGGGGACAGGCCGGCGCGCCCGAGGCACTGGCCGCCCTCGCCCTGCGGGCCGCCGCCGCGCGCCCCCCGGCCCTCCCCGGCCCCCGGACGGGCACCCCGGCGGATGCGGGACCGGGCGCCGCCGCTCGTTAGGCTGGCACCCCCGGCCCGAGCACCCGACCGGGCCGCGAGAGAAGACGGACCCTTGCTGCAGGACATCGAGCCCTACCTGGCCTGCCCGCACTGCGCGCGGCCGCTCACCCTCGACGGGCGCACCCTGCGCTGCCCCGCCGGACACAGCCACGACGTCGCCAAGCAGGGCTACGCCAGCCTGCTCCCCGGCGACGCCCACACCGGCACCGGCGACACCGCCGACATGGTCGCCGCCCGCAGCGACTTCCTCGCCGCCGGCCACTACCGGCCGATCGCCGACGCCCTCGCCGAGGCCGCCGCGGCCGCCGGCCCCGAAGGACTCGTCGCCGACCTCGGCGCCGGCACCGGCCACTACCTCGCCCACGTCCTCGACGCCCTCCCCGGCCGGCCCGGCGCCGCCCTCGACATCTCCAAGTACGCGCTGCGCCGCGCCGCCAAGGCCCACCCCCGGATCGGCGCCGTGGTCTGCGACGCGTGGCGCCCGCTGCCGCTGCTGGACGCCTGCGCCGGGCTCGTCCTCAACGTGTTCGCCCCCCGCAACGGCCCCGAGCTGCGCCGCGTGCTGCGGCCCGGCGGCACCCTGCTGCTCGTCGCGCCCACCGCCCGCCACCTGCGGGAACTCGTCGGCGCCCTGGGACTGCTGTCGGTCGACGAGGAGAAGCAGCGGCGCATCGACGAGAAGCTCGGGCCCCACCTGACACCGGCCGGGCGGCGCGAGGTCGAGTTCACGCTGCGGCTGTCCGCCGAGGACGTGCGGACCGTGGTCGGCATGGGGCCGAGCGCCTGGCACACCGACCCGGCCCGGTTGGCGGAGCGGCTCGCGGCGCTGCCGGAGCCGGTCGAGGTGACGGCCTCCGTCACCGTCGCCGCCTACCGGCGCTGAGCCGGGGGCGCTCGTCGGGCCGGCCGGGCCGGGTAGGGCCGCTTCCGTGTCTGAGGGGCGTGCGGGCGGCGCGGGCGCGGCACCGCGCGCCGGTGCCACCCCGAAGGGATGAATCTGCCGGGCAGGCACGTTTCTGCCTCCCGACCGGCCGCTAACGTCCCACGGGTGAACCGCGACGCCACCCGGCCCGCCGTGCCGGCCCACCCCCAGCAGCGCAGCCCGGACCCCGGCGCGCCGACCGCCCGGCGCCCGATCGTCGAGGAGATCCGGCTCATCTCCTTCAAGTCCTACCGGCGCGCGACCCTCCCGCTCGCGCCCCTCACCGTGCTGCACGGCCCCGCCGGCGTCGGCAAGTCCAACGCCCTCGACGCCCTCGCCGTCCTCTCCAGGCTCGCCCTCGGCGAGGAGATCGCCGCCTCCCTCGACGGACGGCCCGGCACCACCGGCCCGCTCGCCACCCCCGTCCGCGGCGGCCTCGACGGCTGCGTGCCGCACGGCCGCAACGCCCTCATCCTCGGCTGCACCGTCCGCTGCCCGGACGGAAAGATCGGCCTCGAAGTCGTCATCCGCACCGACGGGCCGGTCCGCATCGCCCGCGAGCAGCTCACCCTCGACGGGCAGACCGTCGTCGAGACCGGCGAACAGGACCTGCGCAAGTGCCGGGTCAACGTCACCTGGCACAACGACACCCGGCAGGGCGACATCCGCGCGCCCTTCCCCAGCGGCACGCTGATCACCGCCCAGATCCCGCTGCGGGTCGCCGGCTCCTCACCCGGCGAACGCAAGGTCCTCGCCGCCGCCGAACAACTGCTCACCGCGTTGCGCGAGGTCTTCCCGGTCCACCCGGTGCCCGCCCTGATGCGCGGCTGGGCCCGCCCCCACCCGCAGGCCCGGCTGGTCAGCACCGCCGCCAACATCTCCGCCGTCATCGCCCGGCTCAGCAACGAGTGCCCCCGCCGCTACGGGCAACTGCTGCGCGTCGTCCAGTCCGCCGCCCCGCACCCGCTGCTCGGCCTCGACCTCGCCCACCGCGGCAGCGGCGCCGACCGGCGGGTGCTCGCCGTGTTCGACGAGGGCCTGCTCGGGCGCACGGGCGCCGACCAGGCCTCCGACGGCATGCTGCGGCACCTGGCGTTCGCCGCCGTGCTGCTCACCGGCGCCGGGGTGCTGGACCTGGACGTGGCCGTCGAGGTGCCGTGGGCCCAGCGGCAGCTCACCGTACTCGCCGACGACCTCGGGTCCGGGCTCGGCACCGACCAGAGCGCCTCGCTGCTGAGGCTCGCCCGGGACATGGCGGGGCGCAACCAGTTGCGGGTGCTCGCCACGCTCCAGGAGCCGGCCGCGGCGCGGGACGCGCTGGGCGGGGCGGGCGAACTGCCGCCCGGGGCGGCGGTGGTGGAGTGCCGGCGGGACCCCGGCTCGGGGCTGACGGTGCTGCGGTCGGAGGCGGCGCGGGTGCCGGTGCAGGTGGTGCGGGACGGTTCGTCGTCCTCGCCGTCGGTCCGGCCGGTGGCCGGTGATGCGGTAGACCTGGACGGGTGAACGAACGAGAGACGGAACACCTCGCCCCCACGCTGGAAGGGCTGCGGCAGCGGCTGACGGAGTTCGCCGCGGCGCGCCGCTGGGAGCCCTTCCACACGCCCAAGAACCTCGCCGCGGCGCTGACCGTGGAGGCCGGCGAGCTGCTGGAGATCTTCCAGTGGCTCACGCCCGAGCAGGCGTCGGCGGTGATGGCCGACCCGGACCGCGCCCACCGGGTGCGGGACGAGGTGGCCGACGTGCTCGCCTATCTGCTCCAGTTCTGCACGGCGGTCGGGGTCGATCCGCTGACGGCCCTGGCGGCCAAGATCGAGCGGAACGAGCTGCGCTTCCCGGTCCCCGGCGGCCTCCCGGAAGGCGGTGACGTCAACCCGGAGGGCGGCTCCTAGGCCTTGCGGGGGACGGAAGTTCTCCACAGCCCCCGGGTTGTCCACAGGTTTCCGATGTCCGCGTGCGGGCCCTTCCGTTCCGGCGCACTCTCTCACCGTGACCGCGCGGCAGGGCGCCGCGGGAGTGACGGAAGGAAGGCGCGGCATGGAGGCGCTGCGACTGATCAAGACCGCCCGGCACGCCCTGGCGGAGACCAGGAACATCCCGGACGTGCTGGCCGAGGCCCGGCAGGCCGCGTTGCTCGCCGAGGCGGTGGGCGCCCGGCTCGCCCGGGAGGAGGACGGCGAACTCGCGTGCCTGGGACAGCAGTTGTCGGAATCGGCGCTGCACGAGGTGGGCTGCCTCGACCATGCGACGGGGGACGTCGCGGGGGCGTCGGCCTTCGGGCCCGGCAGCCGGGCCCGAAGGCTCAGCGACCTCGGCGAGCTCGGGCCGATGCTGGACGAACTCGGCGGGCTCCTGCGGGACATCGGGGAGACGCTGGTCGTGCTGGCCTGTGGGGCCGACACCGAGAGCCTCTACTGGGCGTGCATCGACGGCGTCGACGCCGGGGCGGAGTGCACCCAGCTGGTCGGCCAACTGCGGGACGCCGTGCGGCGGATCGCGGGCGAGCGCCCCGAGGAGGCGGAGGAGCGTCTCCTGGTGCTCCAGCTCGAACCGCCGGCGGAGGAGGTGGTCCCGGCACCGGTGGCGTGAGGGCCAGCGAGAGCGGCTCCTGGACGGTGGGGCCGCCGTCCAGCAGCCCCTCTCCGCAGCGGTGGCAGCCGGACGCGGCCCCACCACCGCACTCCACCAGGGCCACCACCCACCGCCCGACGCGGTCGCGGCGAGTGGGCGCGGTGGGACAACTGGATAGCGGGGCAGCGGGAAGAGGAACGGGAGCGGGAAGGGCGGAGGGAGGGGAGGGGAGGGGAGGG
>NZ_BAAAKJ010000121.1:0-4375 GCF_039527695.1 Kitasatospora putterlickiae | reverse complement strand
GGCCCTCGCGCGAGCGCGCGAGGGCCCGCCCTGAGGAGCCCATCCGTGCTGGCGAGGTGCGCCCTGGCGGACGGGGCCGTTGACGCAGACCTATGGGTGGCCCGGAACACCGCACGTCATGCGGTCGTGTTTCTTTCGCGACGAGGGGTGGGTCCGGACCCTGCCGCAGCGCGGAACGTTCGTGGTGGACCGCAAGGAAAGGACAAGAGCGAGGCCAGGCGCGTAGCTCCCGCTGGAGCCGGCTATACCCCAGCCGCCACACCGGGTGGTAGGAACGGGCAGCCGGATCTGTCGTGAGGTCGGTTACACCGTTCGGTAGTCGCGCCAGGTTCGGGCGGCGCCGACCATGCGGGCCGTCCACGGGTCGGGGTCGCCTTCGCCGATCTCGTCCCACATGTTGGCGTTGGCGACAGCGAACGCGTTGATCCCCTCGGCGGAGGCCGCCTGCCACGTCGGAACGTGGGAGGCCCACTCCTCCGCCGAGGCGGGGTCGTGCCCGAACGCGATCAGCCAGAGCGCCCAGTACCCGGCGTCCAGCCACGGGGCGCCCTTGGTGGCCCATGCCCAGTCGACGAGTCGGGCACGCTGGTCGGTCACGAGAACGTTCGTGTTGTGCCAGTCGGTGTGGAGCAGTGCGTCCCCGGCGAACTGGGCGAGATTTTCCGGCCGTGCGGCGTACCGGGCGAGTCGTTGCTCGGCGTGCCGTAGTGGGATCGGTGGGCAGGGGATCTCCGCCAGGCGTCGCAGTGTGGCAACGACCTTCGGCAGGTCGGGTGAGCCGGGCCGGTAGTCGGCGTGGTGTCCGTCGACGGCTTCGAATAGCAGCAGGTCCCACCCGTCGGATTCGACACGGGCGATGAGGGCGGGTGCGATCCCTCGCACATACGGGTTCACCTCCGCCTCGCGGGCCTGAGTCCAGACCCGCCGGTGGTCTGCCCGCAGCCCCTTCACGTAGTACGTGCCGGTCGGCGACGTCAGACGGGCGGCGATCGAGCTGTTGAAGCCCTCGGTCTCCGACTCCACCTTCAGAACCGGGCCGGTGTGCGCCTCGACGGCCCTGCGCGCCGTATCAGGCAGGTCCGCGTACGGGATTCGGGATGTGGTCACAGTCGTCCGTTCGTCTCTCGTGACAGGCCCCGGACGGGCCCCGAGTCGAAACGTCGGGAGCCCGTCCGGGGACACGTCACGCTACTACCGGGTTACTGGTACGGGTTGTCGTCGCCGCACCCGGGCAGCGAGTCGGCGCCGAACGATTCGGCGTCGTCGATGAACGACAGTTCCTCGTTCTCCTCGGTGCGGGTGGCGGTCAACTCGACCATGACAGCGGTCATGCTGCACTCTCCTTCTGTCCGTGTTGGCAGTAATTCCTGAGTGGTGCCTTCGCCTCCTGGTAGCGCTTGGCCAGCGGCCGGCAAACCGAGCAGTTCGCGGAGAGCCGGCAGCCGGAGCAGCCACCGGTGCGAAGCATGAGGCCGTCGGCGATCACGCCGAGGCGGGAGAGCCCTTGGGCTCCTTCGGATGTCAGGTCAACCTGTTCGTCGCGGGCGACCTTGCAGATCGAGGCCCGTCCGTGCGGGTCCACATGCAGGAAGGTGTGGCCCGCGTTGCAGCCCTCGAACCTACTGAGCGGCTTGAGGTGCGCCGGAGACTGGGACTTGAGCGTTTCGCCTCCGCCGTAGATGGTCGGCGACATGTGGGTGTACTCGGTGTAGGGCACCCCGAGGTCATCCGCCATGCCCCGCATGCGGCCCTGCTCGTGGGCCGTCTGCGCGGTGATGATCAGCGACAGGCGCACCGGTACCCCGGCGGCAACCGCAGCAGCCAGACCGGCTGTGGCCCGCTTGAACGCCCCCCTGGTGTGGGTGAAGCCGTCGTAGGTCTCTTCCGTGGCGCCGTACAAGGAG
Organism: Kitasatospora putterlickiae; assembly: GCF_039527695.1. Classification (NCBI taxonomy): domain Bacteria; kingdom Bacillati; phylum Actinomycetota; class Actinomycetes; order Kitasatosporales; family Streptomycetaceae; genus Kitasatospora; species Kitasatospora putterlickiae. The sequence goes on along the minus strand of NZ_BAAAKJ010000121.1, from coordinate 2,471 downwards.
ACGTCGACCCGGTACGGCCTGACGGCCGTCAGCACGTCCAGAACCTCGGGTCGGGCGAGTCGCGACCCGTTCGTCTTCACCTCGATCATCATCCCGAGGCCGTGGGCAAGCCGAGCGGCACCGGCGAAGTGGGGGTCGATCAACGGCTCGCCCCCGGTCATCTGGAGCCAGAGGACGCCTGCGTCCCGCAAGGTCCGCAGCATGCTGTGCTTCCCCGCTTCGTCCAGGCCGGCGAACGGCCGCTCGCCCAGGAAGCAGTGGTCACAGTTGAAGTTGCATCCGAGGTTGAGTTCCCAGCTGCCCCGGCTGTGCCCGAAGAGCGAGGGCCGCCTGATCAGCACAGCCTCGGCGGCCCGTCGCACCGGCAATCCGATCCCCCATCGGGCCTTGGCCGCTTCCAGGAGCCACGGCGGACAGGTCTCACCACGGGCACTGGCGAGTTCCAGCTCACGGAACCGCCGTTCCGGCAGCTTGATCGCCTCCAGGCGACCGGGCCGCAGGACGACGTGGGAGCCCAGAAACGGGGCCGCGATCAGGTCGTGCACCATGTCATGCCTCACAGGTCTTGGCGGTAGGAGATGCCCGTTCCCGGGCGGATTCCCGAACTCAGGCCGCAGAGTGTCCGGCTGAGAAAGGCCAGCCGCGGGCGAAGGTTCACGCGGTGACCGCCTTCCCGCTCTTGGCTCACGCGGCGGCGATGTTCAGTCGGCGGGCCTGCCACAGTGAGGGCCGCGGTGGTCCCGCGCCCGGCGAAGTCCTCCTCGCGATCACGCCGTCGACTCCTTTCCGTAGTTGGACTGCTACAAGAGTCGACACCCGGCGCTAGCATCGGAAGGGGCGTCATGTTTCCAATGGTGACCCGCAACATGGGACCGGCCCCGGGAAACATCGCGTGCTCGCAGAAGACGGAGGCGCGAAGAGGAGAGGTGTCCGAGTGGGTTGGGCCGAGCGCGAACTTCACCCCGGGCGGTCCGCACGGGATCTCTACGGCTCCGAGATCCGGCGGCTGCGCAAGCTCCACGGCAACATGTCGCTCAGTCGGCTGGCGGTGATCCTCAACGTCTCGAAGGGGCACCTGTCCAGGATCGAAGGCGGGGACTCGAAGGTGCCAGAGGGGTTGTCCGAGACGTTGGATCTCGCGTTCAACACTGACGGCTCGTTCCTTCGCCTCTATCCTCTGGCCAGCAAGGAAGACTTCCCCGACAAGTACAAGCGCTTCATGGAGCTGGCGGAACGCGCCATCCGCCATGAGGCGTTACGAGACCACCGTGCCGGGGCTCCTCCAGACGGAGGACGTTGCCCGTGCTGTGCTCCAGGCCGGAGAGCCGTTTGCGGCGCCGGAGGAGATTGACGACTGGCTGACGAAGCGGCTTCGTCGCCAGAGGAGACTTGACCGCCACCCCGCGCGCTGCCGCTACTGGTTCATCGTGGACGAGGGCGCGATCCGGCGCCCGATCGGTGGGCAAAAGGCTATGGCGGAGCAGCTCAGTCGACTGCTTCGTGTCTGCCAGCTGCCTCACATCACGATCCAGGTACTGCCGTTCAGTGCCGGTCAGCACTCTGAGTTGGGCGGATCGTTGACCCTCCTGACCATGCCCGACCGGTCAGTCGTCGCCTACGAGGAGGGAAGTCGGTCCGGCACGCTTTTCGAAGAAACGGACGAGGTATCCCATCGCCAGGCGCTCTACGATCTGCTGAGGGCTCAGGCTCTCTCCCCACGAGACTCCGAAGCGATGATCAGTGCAGTACTGGAAGGACTCACCGATGCCATCCCCCGAGAAGCCCGCCCGGTGGCGGAGGAGCAGCTTTAGCAACGGCAACGGCGGAAACTGCATCGAAGTGGACGACAGCTGCCCCGGGACGGTCCGTGACTCCAAGGATCCCAACGGTCCCCGTCTGCGATTCACCCCCGACGCGTGGGCGGCATTCGTCCATGCTGCCGTGGATGGCGAGTTCGGCGACGTGTGAGCGGTGTCCCCAACGCGTGGAACCCCGACCGGAGCGGTCTGGGGTTCTGTTTCTTGCACGCTGATTGGCGTCCCTCGGCCTTCGACCGTCTCAACGACGGCGCTGACGGCTCTCTTTGGGCCGTCAGGATGCATGGTGCCTCGTGCTGTGCTGCCACCGACCTCCACGAACCAGCAGCTCGGACCCGGTTGAGGGGCCACAGGGGCTGTTTCGTGCCATCTGGAGTGGGAAGTCGACGTCGCCGACTTCCCACTCCGAGTGGTCATTGGGGTATGCGGTGGCGGCCGTGGGGTTTGTGGTTGTGGGGGTTGGTTTCGGGGCTGAAGTGGCCGGCTTGGCGGGCGATCCAGGTGTATTCGGGGGTGCCGTCGGGGAGGGTGCGGAGTTCCCAGCGTCCGAGGCGGGTGATGGGCGGCGGGGGCGGGCCGTCGATCTTGAGGGTGGTGACGATGCCGGTGATCACGGTGGTGATGGCGAGGGCGAGGAGGACGGCGAAGGCTGTG
>NZ_BAAAKJ010000120.1:705-3003 GCF_039527695.1 Kitasatospora putterlickiae | reverse complement strand
GTCGGGGCGGGCCAGGCCGGCGGCCGCGGCGCACGGCGCGCCGTCCTCGACCCCGAGGGTGCCCCAGGCCGCCGGGCCGGGCGGCAGGGTGCGGAAGGTGGCGGCGATGGTGGTGCGCAGCGCGGCGTCGTCGGCGACGGCCATCGGGGCGGCGGCGACCAGCTCGCACGGGTGCGCGGTGCCGTTCGGCGCCTCGGGGGCGACCAGGATGAACGGTTTGGCCTTGCTGGTCTGCACGGCGGAGGCGAGGCCGTCGAAGACGTCCGGGACCTCGGCGTCGGCGGTCTTCCTGGGGGTGGCCGCGTGCATCACGACGACCGGGAAGCGGGCGTTCGGGTCCTTGGCGTACTGGGCGGGCAGCCAGACCCGGACGTTGCGCGGGTGGCCGTCCGGACCGGGGACGGCGGACTGCAGCAGCTCGCCGCCGCCCGGGTGACCGACGCTGTCGAACCGGCTGACGACGGGCGCCGGGGACGGTGTCGGCGCGGCCTCGGCGACGGCGTCCACGGCGTCGGCCGGCGGAGCCGCCTGCCACCCCCCGGCCGGACGGCCGGCTCCGCCCTCCGGACCGTCGAACCGTCCGGCGAGCGAACCGGCCGGGCCGCTCGTCCCGCCACCGCTCAGCGCCCCGAACGTGCCCAGCGCCGTCAGCAGCGTCAGCACGGTGACGCAGACCCCGCAGACCAACGCCCCGGCCGCCCGCAGCAGCATCGGCCGCTGTTCTCCGGCCAGCCCGTACGTCGCCGCCGCCCGGAGGTCGCGCCAGCGCAGCAGCGCGCCGCGCGCCAGCCAGACCCCGCCCCCGGCGGCGGTCAGCAGGGGAATGACCAGAAGCGAACGGACCATGGGACGCACCACCTCGGAGGAGGGCCGGCCGGCCGGACGGGCCCGGCGCCGTACGGGACGCGACGGCCCCGGCGGTGGGGCGCGGTCGGCCCCCAGCGTGCAAGACGACCCGGGGCCCGCACGCGCGGGTGCCCGGCGCGTAACGCACATTCACTCGAAGGTGGGACGCCACACTCGGGCGGGAAGCCGAACCGGCGCCCCGCGCGGCTGCCTCGAACGCCCGCCCGCCCCTGCGGTCGGCTCAGCCCGCCCTTAGCGCCACCGTCATCGCCTCGACGGCGAGCAACGGGTCGACGTTGCGGTCCAGCGCCTGGCGGCAGGCGAGCACCGCCTCGATCCGGCGCAGCGTGGCCTCCGGCGGACCGGCCTGGGCGACCCGGTCCAGCGCCGGCCGCTGGTCCTCGTTGGCCAGCACACCGGACGAGCCGAGCTGCAGCGCGAGGACGTCCCGGTAGAAGCCGAGCAGGTCCAGCAGGGCGACGCCGAGGGTCTCGCGGCGGGTCCGGGTGGCCCGGCTCTTCTGCCGCTTCTCCAGTTCCTTGACCGCTCCGGCCATGCCGCGCGGCGCCTTGCCGCCCTCGGCCGCGCCGTAGACGGCCTTGAGGTCGTCGGTCTCCTTGGCGTCCTGGGTCTCGGCGAGCGCCTCGGCGTCGGCCTTGGCGGTGTCGACCAGGCGCTGGGCGGCGGCCAGGCAGCCCCCGATGTCGCCGACCTCCAGCGGGATCCGCAGGACGTCGGTGCGGCGGGTCCGGGCCTGCTCGTCGACGGCCAGCCGGCGCGCACGGTCGACGTCGCCCTGGCCCGCCAGCGCGGCCAGCCGGGCGGTGTGCGGCTCGACGCCGTCGCGCCGCGTCAGCATGTCGGCGACCGCCTCGGCGGCCGGGGTGCGCAGCACTAGCAGGCGGCAGCGGGAGCGGATGGTCGGCAGCACGTCCTGCACCGAGGGGGCGCAGAGCAGCCAGACGGTGCGCGGGGACGGCTCCTCCACGCCCTTGAGCAGCGCGTTGGCGGCGGCCTCGGTGAGCCGGTGGGCGGCGTCGACCAGGATCACCGACCAGCGGCCGCCGGTCGGGTAGCTGGAGGCACGCAGCACCAGGGCGCGCATGTCGCCGACGCCGATGGACAGGCCGTCGGTGCGGACGTACTTCACGTCGGCGTGGCTGCCCGCGAGGACGGTGTGGCAGCCGTCGCAGAAGCCGCAGCCGGGCGTGCCGCCGAGCGCGAGGTCGGGGCTGGTGCACTGGAGCGCGGCGGCGAAGGCCCGCGCGGCGGTGGTCTGGCCTGCGCCGGGCGGCCCGGTGAACAGCCAGGCGTGCGTCATCAGCGAGGCGTTGCCGCCCGCCCCCGGCTCGGCGCCGCGCCCGACGCCGACGTCACCTCCGCCGGACTGACTCCCGCGGACCATCCGCTGCTGGGCGCCGTCGTGGTCCTCGCCGACAGCGACGGCCTGCT
>NZ_BAAAKJ010000120.1:0-663 GCF_039527695.1 Kitasatospora putterlickiae | reverse complement strand
CGGGCGCCGGGCCGGCGGCCGGTCAGCCCCGACGGCCCCAGCGGCGGCCCTTGCCCTTGCCGTCGCCCTGACCGCTCTGACCTCCCTGACTCCCCTGGCCACCCTGACCACCTTCGCCGGCGCTGCCACCCCGGCCGTCCTGGCCGCCGGTGGCATCGCCGCCGCCGGTGGCACCGGTTCCACCGGAACGCGGACGGTCCGCCTGGTTCCAGCGGGCCCACTCCTCGCGCGAGCCGAGCAGGGTGTCCGTCAGGCTCGGCAGGTCGTCCATCGGGGTCTCCTCCGCCCAGTCCGGACGCGGACGCTGGTCGGCGCCGGGCCCGCCCTGCTCCGGGTCGATCACCGGAAGCTCGCGGGTGCGCTCCGCCGGGCGGTCCTCGGCGCCGGGCCGCTGGTCCCGCCAGAGCGCCGGGGGCGCCTGGCCGGCCGGGGAGTCCGGCCCGATCCGGGGCAGCACCGCCGTGTGGTCGGTGTCCTCCGCCGGGACCCGCGGCAGCACGGCCGTCTCGTCGGCCGCTGGCCCGTCCGGCACCACCGGCAGCTTCGCCGTCGCGGTGAGGTCCGCCGCGCCGGCGCCCCGCACCGAGAGCTCCTGGGTCGCGTCGCCGCCGGGCCGAGTCCGCGGATCCACCGGCCCGCCGTCCCGCACGGCCCTCAGCTCCG
>NZ_BAAAKJ010000119.1:25384-27173 GCF_039527695.1 Kitasatospora putterlickiae | reverse complement strand
GGCCCGCGCCACCACCACCCGGCGGGCGCCGGCGGCCAGCACCTCGTCCAGGTTGCCGAGGTCGATGCCGCCGATGGCGAACCACGGCCGCTCGGCCCCCAGCTTCGCCGCGTACTCGACCAGGCCGAGGCCCGGCGCGGGGCGGCCCGGCTTGGTCGGGGTCGGCCAGACCGGGCCGGTGCAGAAGTAGTCGACGCCGGGCTCGGCGGCGGCCGCGTCCACCTCGGACTCGGCGTGGCACGACCGCCCGATCAGCACGTCCTCGCCGATGATCGCCCGGGCGGCGGGCACCGGCAGGTCGTCCTGCCCGAGGTGCAGCACGTCCGGGCCGGCCGCGTGGGCGACGTCGGCGCGGTCGTTGACGGCGAGCATCCGGCCGTGCCGACGGCAGGCGTCGGCGAAGACCTCCAGCGCCGCCAGCTCCTGCCTGGCCTCCAGGCCCTTGTCCCGGAGCTGGACGATGTCCACGCCGCCGGCCAGCGCGGCGTCCAGGAACTCGGCGAGGTCGCCGCGCTCGCGCCGGGCGTCGGTGCACAGGTACAGGCGGGCGTCGGCGAGCCGGGCCCGCCGGCCGGTCGCGGCCGGGTCCGTCACCACGCCATCGCCTGGGCGCGCCGCTTGACCTCGGTGGCCCGGTTCTCGCAGAGCGCCTGCATCGGGGTACCGGGCAGCGACGGGTCCTCGGTGAACATCCACACCAGGATCTCGTCGTCGCTGAACCCGCTGTCACGCAGCACCGTCAGCGTGCCGATCAGGTGCTTCACGGGACCGGTCTCGTCGATGAACGCGGCCGGGACCTGCAGCGACTTGTTGGGGCCGCGGCGGACGGCGATCAGGTCACCCTTCTTGACCATGTTGCGGACCTCGGTGACCACCACACCCCACTTCTCGGAGATGTCGGGGAGGTACAGCCACGCGGGGACCAGGGCTTCAATCTTGGCTTCGATCTCACTCACAAGCACCAGACTGCCACCTCGGCGGCCCGCCGCGCACCAACCGGGTCCGCCGGCCGCCGCTACCCGGCGGCCAGGGCCGACTTCAGCGGGACCGCCGGGTCGGCGGCGCGGGCCGGGTCCAGCACGGCGCCGCGCTCGATCAGCCGCCTGCCCTGGGTGAGGTCGCGCGGCCGGTCCACCGTGAGCAGCGCGTGCAGGACGCCGTCGCGCAGCCAGAGCACCGACCAGTCGGCGCCGTCCGGCGAGCCGCGCCACAGCGGTTCGTCGCCCGCGCCGTGCCGGCCGGCGTACTGGACCATCCGCCCGAACTGCTCGGACCAGAAGTACTGCACCGGGTCGTACGGCGGCGCGTCCGTGCCGAGCAGGGTGGCGGCCGCCGCCTCGCCGGACCGCAGCGCGTGGTCCCAGTGCTGGACGGTCAGCCGGGTGCCGGAGCGCGCCGACGGGTAGCTGACGCAGTCGCCGGCGGCGAGCACGCCGGGCACGGTGGTGCGCAGCCGCTCGTCGACCAGCACGGCGCCGGCGGCGTCCAGGGCGACCCCGCTGCCGGCCAGCCAGCCGGTGGCCGGACGGGCGCCGATGCCGACCACCACCTCGTCGGCGGGCAGGTGCGAGCCGTCGGCGAGCAGCACCGCGCCCGGTTCGACGGCCGCGACGCCGGTTCCGCAGCGCAGCTCCACCCCGGCGGCCGTGTACCAGGCGGCCATCACCCGGCCGACCTCGGCGGGCAGCGCACCGGGGACGGGGGCCGGGCCGGCCTCGACGACGGTCACCGAGCACCCGGCCGCCCGGGCCGCGGTGGCCAGGCCGGCGCCGATCCAGCCCGCGCCGAC
>NZ_BAAAKJ010000119.1:17140-25314 GCF_039527695.1 Kitasatospora putterlickiae | reverse complement strand
GCCGCGGTGGCCAGGCCGGCGCCGATCCAGCCCGCGCCGACCAGCACCAGCCGCAGTCCGGGGCGCAGCAGGGCGCGCAGCGCGAGCGCGTCGTCCAGGGTGTGCAACAGGTGCGCGCGCTCGGCGCCGGGCAGGGCGCGCGGCTCGGCGCCGGTGGCGATCACCAGCGCGTCGTACGGCTCGTCCCCGGCGTCGGTGTGCAGCAGGCCCGGGCCGCCGGGGCCGCCGGGGGTGAGGCCGGTGGCGCGGCGGCCGGTGAGCAGGTCGACGCCGAGGTGGGCGAAGTCGAGGTCGAGGGCGGTGCTGTCGGCCTTGCCGAGCAGGACGTCCTTGGAGAGCGGCGGCCGGTCGTACGGCGCGTGCGGCTCCTCGCCGACCAGCGTGATCCGCCCCTGCCAGCCGTCGCGCCGCAGCACCGCGGCGCACTGCGCCCCGGCCAGCCCGGCGCCGACCACGACCACCCGATCCGTCTGTCCCGTCCCGCTCAGCTCAGCCACGCCCGTCACTGTACTGAGCCAGGTCCTGGGGCCCCAGACCTAGGCCGCCCCTGTCCGGGCACCTTCAGGGGCCGCACCGCCCGGAGTTAAGGTGGAGGCACCATCACGGGAGCCCGGCGGACCGGGCTGAGAGGCGGGCTGGCACGGCCCGCGACCGTCCGAACCTGATCCGGGTCATACCGGCGAAGGGAGAGAGCGACTTTGACACGCTTGCCACCGGGCGCCCATACCGAGGTGCTGGTCATCGGCGGTGGGATCGTCGGACTCGCGGTCGCCTGGCGGGCGGCCCAGCGGGGACTGCGCGTCCTCGTGGTCGACCCGCGACCCGGCGGCGGCGCCGCCCAGGTGGCGGCGGGCATGCTCGCCCCGGTCACCGAACTCCAGTACGGCGAGGAGCCGCTGCTGCGCCTCGGGATGGCCTCCAACGAGCGCTACGCGGCCTTCGCCGCCGAGCTCACCGAGGCCGCCGGCGGCCGGGACACCGGCTACCGGCGGTGCGGCACGATCGCCGTCGCCCTCGACTCCGACGACCGCGAGGAACTGCGCGAGCTGCACGCCTTCCACCAGCGGCTCGGCCTGGACTCGCAGTGGCTCACCGGCCGCGAGGCCCGCCGGCTGGAGCCGATGCTCGCCCCGGGCGTGCGCGGCGGCCTGCACGTCACCGACGACCACCAGGTGGACGGCCGCCGGCTGGCCGCCGCCCTGGTGCACGCCTGCGAGCGGGCGGGCGCGGTGCTGCACCGCACCGAGGCGACCGGGCTGCTGGTCGAGCACGACCGCGCGACCGGCGCCCGGCTGGCCACCGGCGAGAGCGTCACCGCCGACCGGGTGGTGCTCGCGGCCGGCTCGCGCAGCCACCTGCTGCCCGGCCTGCCCCCGGGCGTGCTGCCCGCGATCCGCCCGGTCAAGGGCCAGGTCCTGCGGCTGCGGGTGCCCGAGGCCTACCGCCCGTTCCTCTCCCGCAACGTGCGCGCCGTGGTCCGCGGCGGCCACCTCTACCTGGTGCCGCGCGAGAACGGCGAGCTGGTGATCGGCGCGACCACCGAGGAGCAGGGCTACGACACCACGGTCACCGCCGGCGGGGTGTACGAGCTGCTGCGCGACGCGCACGAGCTGGTCCCCGGCATCACCGAGCTGCCACTGGTGGAGACCGGCGCCGGGCTGCGCCCCGGCTCGCCGGACAACGCGCCGCTGCTCGGCCCGACCGCGCTGCCCGGCCTGGTCGCCGCGACCGGCCACTACCGCAACGGCGTCCTGCTGACGCCCGTCACCGGCGACCTGGTGGCCGAGTACCTGGCCACCGGCACCCTGCCGGAGCTCGCCCGCCCGTTCTCCCCCACCCGATTCACGAAGGTCCCGGCATGAGCGACATCCCCCTGAGCGTCAACGGCGAGCCCCGCGAGGTGCCCGCCTCGACCACCCTGGCCGAGGTGGTCGCCAACCTCAGCCAGGCCCACTCCGGTGTCGCCGCCGCCCTGAACGAGGCCGTGGTGCCACGCGCCGAGTGGCCGCGCACACCGCTGTCGGCGGGCGACCGAATCGAGATCCTCACCGCCGTCCAGGGAGGCTGACCGATGGCCGACGACCTTCTCACCATCGCCGGGACGTCCTTCTCCTCCCGGCTGATCATGGGCACCGGCGGCGCCCCCAGCCTGGAGGTCCTGGAGCAGGCGCTCCAGGTGTCCGGCACCGAGCTGACCACGGTGGCGATGCGCCGGGTGGACGCCACCACCCAGGGCTCGGTGCTCGACGTGCTGACCCGCAACGGCATCCGGGTGCTGCCCAACACGGCCGGCTGCTTCACCGCCGGCGAGGCCGTGCTGACCGCCCGGCTGGCCCGCGAGGCGCTCGGCACGGACTGGGTGAAGCTGGAGGTGATCGCCGACGAGCGCACCCTGCTGCCGGACCCGATCGAGCTGCTGGACGCCGCCGAGGCCCTGGTCGACGACGGCTTCACGGTGCTGCCGTACACCAACGACGACCCGGTGCTGGCCCGCAAGCTGGAGGACGTCGGCTGCGCGGCGATCATGCCGCTGGGCTCGCCGATCGGTTCCGGCCTCGGCATCCGCAACCCGCACAACTTCCAGCTGATCGTGGAGGGCGCGGGCGTCCCGGTGATCCTGGACGCCGGCGCCGGCACCGCCTCGGACGTCGCGCTGGCGATGGAGCTGGGCTGCGCCGCGGTGATGCTGGCCTCCGCCGTCACCCGCGCCCAGGACCCGGTGCTGATGGCCGACGCGATGCGGCACGCCGCCGAGGCGGGCCGGCTCGCCCACCGGGCCGGCCGGATCCCGCGCCGGTTCCACGCCGAGGCGTCCTCCGCGATGGCCGGCCGCGCCGAGCTGGACACCCGCGAGCACCCCGCGTTCTGAGGACCCGGCCTTCCGGCCAGTTCCTGCGATCATCGTCCCGGTGTCACAAACCGGGCACAGAGCGGCCCCGGGGGCGGTGTCCCCCGGGGCCGGTGAACCGCCACGCCCTAGACTCGCCGGGTGGACATGGCATTGCGCGACCCCCTGATCGGTACCCTGCTCGACGGCCGGTACCGGGTCGAGTGGCGGATCGCCGCCGGCGGGATGTCCACCGTCTACCAGGGCACCGACACCCGGCTCGACCGGGTCGTCGCGCTCAAGGTGATGCACCCCTCGCTGGCCGGTGACACCGCGTTCACCACCCGCTTCATCCGCGAGGCCAAGGCCGTCGCCCGGCTCGCCCACCCCAACGTCGTCAACGTCTTCGACCAGAACGCCGACGGCGCGCGCGTCTTCCTCGCCATGGAGTACGTTCCCGGCGGCACCCTGCGCGACCTGCTGCGCGACCGCGGCGCGCTCTCCATCCGGGCCGCCCTGGACATCCTGGAGCCGGTGCTCGCCGCCCTCGGCGCCGCCCACCGGGCCGGCCTGGTGCACCGCGACGTCAAGCCCGAGAACGTGCTGATCACCGACGACGGCCTGGTCAAGGTCGCCGACTTCGGGCTGGTCCGGGTGCTGAACGCCGCCGACGGCGCCGCCACCTCCACCACCGCGACCGCCGGCACCGTGCTCGGCACCGTCTCCTACCTGGCGCCGGAGCAGATCCGCCCGGGCGCCGAGACCGACCAGCGGGTGGACGTCTACGCGGCCGGCATCCTGCTGTACGAGATGCTCACCGGCTCCCGTCCGCACACCGGCGAGAACCCCGTCCAGGTGATGTACCGCCACCTGCACGAGGACGTCCCGGCGCCGTCCGCCACCGTCCCCGGCGTGGCGCCCGCGCTGGACGCCATAGTGGCGGGCGCCTGCGCCCGGGACCGCGCCAGCCGCCCGCACGACGCGGTCGAACTGCTCGCCGCGCTCCAGCGGGTCCGCCGCGGGCTCACCCCGGCCCAGCTGGACGCCGAGCCGCCCGCCTCCACCCGGCCCAGCCCGCGCTACCCGACCGGCGAGGCCACCGCGGTGCTCACCCCGCCGCCGGCGCCGGCGCCCCCGGTGGAGCGCACCAGCGTGCTGGACGTGCCGCCGGACGTCATGGACCAGCTGCTCACCGAGCCGCGCCCGTACGACGAACCCCCGCCGGCGCGCGCGCCCCGCGCCCGGCGCTCACGGTCCACCGCCCGCCGGCTGCCGCGCGCGCCGCTGATCTGGACGGCCGTGATCGCCGCCCTGGTCCTGCTGGTCGGCGGGGCGACGTACATGATCTCCGGCGCGGTGTACGGCACGGTGCCGGGCGTGCTCGGCAAGAACCGGACCGAGGCGGAGCGGATCCTGGACGCCGCCGGCATGCACGGCAAGGTCTCGGAGGTGTACAGCGAGTCCGTCCCGGTCGGCCAGGTGATGGCGGCCGAACCCGGCGTCGGCACCCGGACCAGGAAGAGCGACGCCGTCACCCTCACCGTCTCGCGCGGGCCCAAGCGGATCGCCGTGCCCGACGTGGTCGGCCGCCCGTCCGCGCAGGCCTCCACGACGCTGACCGGGGCGCAACTGACGGCCGGCACGGTGACCGAGACGTACAACGACGGGGTCGCCGAGGGCTCGGTGATCAGCACCTCGCCGGCGGCCGGGCAGCAGGTGCCGGAGAACACGCCGGTCGCGCTGGTGGTCAGCAAGGGCATGGTGCCGGTCCCGGACGTCACCGGGATGTCCAAGGAGGCCGCCGAGAAGGCGCTCCAGGCGGCCGGGTTCGCCATGCAGAGCAACGGGGTCAACCTGTTCGGCACCGGCAAGGTGAGCGGCCAGTCCCCGGCGGCGGGCGAGCGGCGCCCGCAGCGCACCGTGGTGACGGTCAACTTCCCGTTCCTGTAGGCCCGGGGCCTCAGGAACTAGCGGAGCGGCCCGTCACCGGGCTCCTCCTGGTGGGAGTAGCGCTGCTCGCGCCACGGGTCGGCGCGGTTGTGGTAGCCGCGCTCCTCCCAGAAGCCGCGCCGGTCGGCCCGCATGTACTCGATCGCCCGGACCCACTTGGGGCCCTTCCAGGCGTACAGCCGCGGCGCGACCAGCCGGACCGGGAAGCCGTGCTCGGCGGTGAGCGCCTCGCCGTCGCGGTGGGTGGCCAGCAGGGTGTCGGGGGCGGCGAAGTCCTCCAGCCGCAGGTTGGCGCTGTAGCCGTACTCGGCCCAGACCATGACATGGGTGACCCCGGTGTCCGGCGGCACCAGGTCGAGCAGGAGGGCGGCGGCCACGCCGGTCCACTCGCCGTCGAGCACCGAGAAGCGGGTGACGCAGTGCAGGTCGGCCCGGACGGTGGTGCGGGGCAGGGCGTTGAAGCCCGCGAAGTCCCAGCCGCGCCTCTCCGCCGAGGCGGTCGCGCCGAACACCTGGAGTTCCCAGCTCAGCGGCTTGAAGCGGGGCACCGGACCGTAGTGCAGGGCGGGCCAGCCGCGTTGGACGCGCTGGCCCGGCGGGAGCCTGGGGTCAGACGGTGACGGCGGTTCTTGTTCGGACTGACCCATGGATCCATGGTGACAGACGGCGGTCGACGCCCGGCGCGCGCCCCTTCACCGCATCGCACGCCCCGCTCGTACGGGCCAACGGCGGGGCGAGGACGTTCGCCCGCGCTGGGCAAATCGGATATTCCGACACATGTCCTAGTGAGTGTGAACTTACTGGAATTTCCTCCCATGGCGATGCCAGGATGCCTGCAGCCGGAGCCGGAGGGTAAACGGCCCTGATCCCGCACGCGAGCAGGAAGGCACCGCCATGAAGGGCGACGCAGAGGTCATCGAGTTCCTCAACGAGCAGCTCACCGCCGAGCTGACCGCAATCAACCAGTACTTCCTGCACGCCAAGATGCAGGAGAACTTCGGCTGGACGAAGCTCGCCAAGTACACCCGGCACGAGTCCTTCGACGAGATGAAGCACGCCGAGGTGCTCACCGACCGGATCCTCTTCCTCGACGGGCTGCCCAACTACCAACGGCTCTTCCACGTCCGGATCGGCCAGACGGTCAAGGAGATGTTCGAGGCCGACCGGCAGGTCGAGGTGGAGGCGATCGACCGGCTCAAGCGCGGGATCGTGGTGATGCGGGCCAAGAACGACATCACCTCGGCCAACATCTTCGAATCGATCCTGGCCGACGAGGAGCATCACATCGACTACCTCGACACCCAGCTCGAACTGGTCGAGAAGCTCGGCGAGGCGCTGTACATCGCCCAGCTGATCGAGCAGCCGGAGTCCTGACCCCCGATGCCGCCGCTCAGGCGGCGCGCAGCGGTGCCGGCGTCTGCGGGCCGGCGGCGGCCTCGGCCTCGGCCTCCGTCGGGTCCGCCAGGCCCAGCCTGGCGGCCAGCCGGGCGGTCGGGCAGGGCCGGGCGCCGTGCTCGCCGAGCAGGGCCTGGATCCGTCGCACGCAGGAGCCGCAGTCGGTCCCGGCCTTGCAGCCCTTGGCGATCTGGCGCGGCGTGTTGGCGCCGCCGTCGATCGCCCGCTTCACCTGGTCCTCGGTGACCGCATGGCACATGCACACGTACATCGCGGTCTCTCCCGGGGGTGAAGCGGTGAAGCGGAGTGGATCTTGACTAAGGCAAGCCTTAGTTCACTAAGCCTCACCTTACCCGCCCCACGGGGCACGCAAAAGCCTCTCCGGCCCGGGAGAACCCCAGGCCGGAGAGGCTTTTGTCACATCCGCCGGGCCGGCGGCACCGTTCAGTTGCCGCCGCGGTACATCTCGGCGACCAGGAACGCCAGGTCCAGCGACTGGCTGCGGTTGAGCCGCGGGTCGCAGGCCGTCTCGTAGCGCTGGTGCAGGTCGTCGACCAGCACCTCGTCGCCGCCGCCGACGCACTCGGTGACGTCGTCGCCGGTCAGCTCCACGTGGATGCCGCCCGGGTGGGTGCCGAGCGCGCGGTGCACCTCGAAGAAGCCCTTGACCTCGTCGAGCACGTCGTCGAAGCGGCGGGTCTTGTGACCGCTGGACGCCTCGAAGGTGTTGCCGTGCATCGGGTCGCAGATCCAGACCGGCTGCGCGCCGGAGGCGGTGACCTTCTCCACCAGGGCGGGCAGGTGGTCGCGGACCTTGCCCGCGCCCATCCGGGTGATGAAGGTGAGCCGGCCGGGCTCGCGCTCCGGGTCCAGCTTCTCGATCAGGGTCAGCGCCTCGTCGACCGAGGTGGTCGGGCCGAGCTTCACGCCGATCGGGTTGCGGATCTTCGAGGCGAACTCGATGTGCGCGTGGTCCAGCTGGCGGGTGCGCTCGCCGATCCACACCATGTGGCCGGAGACGTCGTACAGCTCGCCGGTGCGCGAGTCCACGCGGGTCAGCGCGGTCTCGTAGTCCAGGATCAGCGCCTCGTGGGACGAGAAGAACTCGACCGTCTTGAACTCCTCCGGCGCCACGCCGCAGGCGTTCATGAACGCCAGCGCGTTGTCGATCTCGCGGGCGAGCTGCTCGTAGCGCTGGCCGGCCGGCGAGTTGCGCACGAAGTCCTGGTTCCAGGCGTGCACCTGGCGCAGGTCGGCGTAGCCACCGGTGGTGAAGGCGCGCACCAGGTTGAGCGTGGCGGCGGACGCGTTGTACATCCGCTTCAGGCGCTCCGGGTCCGGGATCCGGGACTCCGGGGTGAACTCGAAGCCGTTCACCGAGTCGCCCCGGTAGACCGGCAGGGTCACGCCGTCACGGGTCTCGGTCGACTTGGAGCGCGGCTTGGAGTACTGGCCGGCGATGCGGCCGACCTTGACGACCGGCACCGAGGCCGCGTACGTCAGCACGGCCGCCATCTGCAGCAGGGTCTTGAGCTTGTTGCGGATGTGCTCCGCCGAGACGCCGTCGAAGGCCTCGGCGCAGTCACCGCCCTGCAGCAGGAACGCCTCACCACGGGCCACGGCACCGAGCCGGGCGCGCAGCTGGTCGCACTCGCCGGCGAAGACGAGCGGCGGATACGAGGCGAGCTCGGCAAGGGTCTTGCGCAGAGCCTCTTGGTCCGGCCATTCAGGCTGCTGCGCCGCGGGCAGGGACTGCCAGGTGTGGGGATTCGTCACGGTCACGCGCTCAAGGCTACGGGGTGCGACAACCGAATTGTGACCACCGCCCGAGGGGTGAGACGCCTCGCGGACATTCGGGTGACGGGCCTCACTCCGGTCCGGGGATCCGCTAGGCTCGGCCCGTGAACACGCCGCACACCTTCTCCTGGTGGTGGGCCGACCCCCTGGGTGGCCCACAGCCCGCGCGTTCCTAGACGCAGACGAACCGGCCGCCCCTCGGGGC
>NZ_BAAAKJ010000119.1:15080-17133 GCF_039527695.1 Kitasatospora putterlickiae | reverse complement strand
CCCGTCGGCGTTCTCAGCCGGTCGACAGCCCTCCCGGGAGCGGAACCCCCACCGCCGCAGTAGCCCCCCGGAAGGAACGCCGTTACCGTGACCCGCGCCGCCGACCTGCTCGCCCGCCTCACCGCCCCCGACGCCCCGGCCTTCGCCCTGCTGCACCGCCGCACCCCGCGCACCGCCCCGGACACCGTCGAGGTGCTGCTCGGCACCGTCGACAGCCACGAGCGGCTGGCCGACCTGCCAGTCCGCCACGGCGTCCCCGCCGACGGCCCGGTGCACGACCTGCTCGCGCTCGTCCCCTACCGGCAGATCCGCGAGCGCGGCTTCGAGGCGCACGACGACGCCACCCCGCTCCAGGCCCTCGCCGTCACCGAGCAGTACGCCCTGCCGCTCGCCGAGGTCACGGCCGCGCTGCCGCGGCTGCCCGTCGGCCTGACCGGCGGAGCGTTCGACATCGACGACGCCGAGTACGCCGCGATCGTCCGCCGGGTGATCGAGGAGGAGATCGGCCGCGGCGAGGGCGCCAACTTCGTCATCCGCCGCGACTTCACCGCGACGCTGGACAACTTTTCCCCCGCGCTCGCGCTCACCCTGTTCCGCCGGCTGCTGGAGCAGGAGCGCGGCGCCTACTGGACCTTCCTGGTGCACACCGGGGAGCGCGTCCTGGTCGGTGCCTCCCCCGAGGTGCACGTCCGGCAGAGCGGCGGGACGGTCGTGATGAACCCCATCTCCGGCACCTACCGCTATCCGGCCGGCGGCGCCGGCCTCGACTCGCTGCTCGACTTCCTCCACGACCCCAAGGAGCTGGAGGAGCTGACCATGGTGGTCGACGAGGAGCTCAAGATGATGTGCACCGTCGGCGACCTCGGCGGCCAGGTGCTCGGCCCCCGGCTCAAGGAGATGTCCCACCTCGCGCACACCGAGTACGAGCTGCGCGGCCGCACCTCACTGGACGTCCGCGAGGTGCTCAAGGAGACGATGTTCGCCGCCACCGTCACCGGCAGCCCGGTGCAGAACGCCACCCGGGTGATCAAGCGCTACGAGCGCGGCGGGCGCGGCTACTACTCCGGCGCGCTCGCCCTGATCGGCCGCTCGGCCAGCGGCGGCCAGCTGCTCGACTCCCCCATCTGCATCCGCACCGCCGACATCGACCCGGCCACCGGCCGGCTCGCCGTCCGGGTCGGCGCCACCCTGGTGCGCCACTCCGACCCGGCCTCCGAGGTCGCCGAGACGCACGCCAAGGCCGCCGGGGTGCTCACCGCGATCGGCGCCCTCCCCGCGCCCTCCCGCCCGGCCGGGCCCACCGGAGCCCGGCTGGCCGACGACCACCGCGTCCAGGCCGCGCTGGACGCCCGACGGGCCGGCCTCGCCCCGTTCTGGCTGCGGATGCAGCAGCCGGCCCGGGCCACCGAGGAGCTGGAGACCCTGGTCGTCGACGGCGAGGACACCTTCACCGCGATGCTCGCCCACCTGCTGACCTCGCTCGGCCACCGGGTCACCGTGGTCCGCTACGACGAGCCGGGCCTGCGCGAGCGGGTCGCCGCCCACCCCGGCCCGCTGGTGCTCGGCCCCGGCCCGGGCGACCCGGCCGCCGCCGACGACCCGAAGATGGCCGTGCTGCGCCCGGTCGTCACCGACGCGCTGGCCGCCGTCCGCGACGGCCGGCGCACCGCCCCGCTGCTCGCCGTCTGCCTCGGCCACCAGCTGCTGTCCGCCGCACTCGGCCTGCCGCTGGTCCGCAAGGCGGTGCCGTACCAGGGCGCGCAGGAGAGCGTCGACCTGTTCGGGACGCGGCGCACGGTCGGCTTCTACAACGCCTTCACCGCCCGCTGCACGGACGCCGACGCCGCCCGGCTGGCCGCCGAGGGCGTCGAGGTGGCCCGCGCCCCGCTGACCGGGGACGTGCACGCGCTGCGCGGGCCGGGCTTCGCCGGACTGCAGTTCCACCCCGAGTCGGTGCTCACCCGGGAGGGCGTGGAGATCGTCGCCGGGCTGCTGCGCGACGCGGTGCCCGCCGCCCGCTGAACCCGCACGCCGGGCGGGGCGCGCGGCGCGC
>NZ_BAAAKJ010000119.1:11027-15063 GCF_039527695.1 Kitasatospora putterlickiae | reverse complement strand
CAGATCTCGTCGTCCAGCCCCTGCTCGATCGCGTAACGGACCAGCTCGACCCGGTTGTGCAGCTGGAGCTTGCCCAGGGTGTTCTGGACGTGGTTCTGCACCGTGCGGTGCGACAGCACCAGCCGGTCGGCGATCTGCTTGTACGACAGGCCCTTGGCGACCATCCGCAGCACCTCGGTCTCCCGGGCGGTCAGCTGCGGGACGACCGGCGCGGCCGGCGCGGGCGGCTCGGCGGCCAGCCGGCGGAACTCGCCGAGCACCAGGCCGGCCAGGCCCGGGGTGAACACCGCGTCGCCGACGGCCGTGCGGCGCACCGCGTCCAGCAGCTCCTCCCGGCCGGCCGACTTGACCAGGTAGCCGGTCGCGCCGGACTTCACCGCCTCCAGCACGTCCGCGTGCTCGCCGCTCGCGGAGAGCACCAGGACCCGCACCGTCGGGTCGTGCGCGACCACCTGGCGGCAGACCTCGGCGCCGGACAGTCCGGGCAGGTTGAGGTCGAGCACCACGACCTGCGGGGTACAGGCGCGGGCCCGGCGGACGGCCTCCTCGCCGTCACCGGCCGTGGCCACCACGTCCAGACCGGCCTCGGCGAGGTCGCGGGAGACGGCGTCGCGCCACATCGGGTGGTCGTCCACCACCATGACCCGCACCGGCCGCTCGGCGGGCGCCTGCTGGTCGATCGGCTGCTGGGTGGTCATGCTCGGGGCCCTTTCGGAGGAGGAGTCGGCTCGGGCCGCTGTCACAGCAGGCCGGCCGGGGCGTCGGAACCGGCGCGCGGGACCCGCAGCTCCACCTCGACGCCCTCGCCGGGCGCCGAGTACAGCTCGGCCGTCCCGCCGAGGTCCCGCAGCCGGCCGCGGATCGACTGGGAGACGCCGAGCCGGCCGGCCCGCTCCGCCTCGCCGAGCCGCCCGGGCGCGAAGCCCGGACCGTCGTCGCGGATCGAGACGGTGACGGCCTGCGGCTCGTCCTCCACCAGGATCCAGGCACGCGCCGCGGGTCCGGCGTGGGTGCGGACGTTGTCCACCGCGGCGCCGACGGCCGCGGCCAGCTCACCGGCGGCCGGGGCGGGCAGCAGCACCGGGGTGCCGGGGGCGGACAGCGTGACCCGCTCGTCGGCGTACGGGGCGAGCAGGGTGCGCAGGTCCTGCGGGCGCTCCGGCCGCCCGGTCTCGCGCTGGGCGGGCAGCGGGCCGCCGCTCATCAGCGCGCGCAGGGCACGCTCCTGCTCGCCCGCCAGCCGCCCCAGCTCGGCGAGGTCCGCACCGGCGGCGGAACCGGCCGGGGAGGTGCCCGGCGAAACCTCGGTGCCCCGGCGCTGGACCAGCGCGAGCACCTGCAGCACGCCGTCGTGGATGTCCCGGGAGAGCCGCTCGCGCTCCCGGGTGGCCGCCTCGACCTGGAGCGCCCGGGTGAGCGTCGCCTCACTGGCCCGGGCGAGCTCCATGACGTAGCCGATCGCGCAGCCGGCCAGCATCAGCAGCACGATGTTGTGGACGTTGTCGCCGGTCGGACCGCCGTGGCCGAGGATGTTGGCCACCCCGATCACCGACCCGGCGGCCGCCGCCCAGCGCCAGCCGCCCCGGCCGGCGAAGCCGAGCACCGTGCCCGCCGCCCAGATGGTGGGCAGGGTCGGCGCGCCGCGGCTGATCCGGGACGGCTCGTCGATCATGCCGCTCATCACGATGCCGGTGACCACGAGGACGAGGTCGGTGGCGAGCACGTACCAGGTGCAGCGCTGCGGGCCGGAGAAGGCCCGGGTGGAGGCGAGCGTCCAGAGAGTCAGCGCGCCGAGGTAGATCCAGCCGGCGACCGGGTGCACGAACGCGAGGTAGGAGTCGAAGTAGCGGAGCAGCGCGTAGCAGAGCGCCAGCACCCGGAAGAGCGAGATCGCCCGCCAGAGCGGCAGTTCGACGGACATGCCGCCCGCCGCCACCGCCGCGCCGACCGCGCCCGGGCCGGTCCCGGTTCTGCCGCCGTCCATCATGCCTGCCGTCCTCCCCCGGTACCCGGCCGGCCCCGTCTCGGGCCGACCCGGTCCCCTCCTACCGCTCCTGCTCGGACTTCTCCGCTCCGGCCGCCTTCTCCGCCTCCGCCTTCTCCTCGGCCTTCTCGGCCTTGGCGGCGGCCTGCTCGGCCTTCTGGACGGCCTTGCGCTCGGCGTCGGCCTTCTTCTTGTCCTCGGCGATCTGCCGCTTGGCGGCCGTGGCGTAGACGTCCACGTACTCCTGGCCGGAGAGCCGCATGATCTCGTACATCACCTCGTCCGTCACCGAACGGAGGATGAAGCGGTCGTTCTCCATGCCGTGGTAGCGGGAGAAGTCCAGCGGGCGGCCGATCCGGATGCCCGGGCGGATGCCGAAGTTCGGGACCACCTGGCCGGGCGGCTGCACCTTCTCGGTGTCGATCATCGCGACCGGGATGACCGGCGCGCCGGTCGCCAGCGCGACCCGGGCCAGGCCGCCGACCTTGCCCCGGTAGAGCTTGCCGTCGGGCGAGCGGGTGCCCTCCGGGTAGACGCCGAACAGCTCGCCGCGGTCCAGCACGGCGATCGCCGAACGGATCGCCGCCTCGCCGGCGCCGCGCACGCCCGAGCGGTCCACCGGGAGCTGGCCGACGCCCTTGAAGAAGGCGGCGGTCAGCCGGCCCTTGATGCCCGGCGTGGTGAAGTACTCGGCCTTGGCGATGAACGTCACCCGCCGCTTGATCAGCGCGGGGAAGAAGAAGGAGTCCGAGAAGGAGAGGTGGTTGCTCGCGATGATCGCGGCACCCTCGGCCGGGATGTTCTCCTCACCCTCGATCCACGGCCGGAAGAAGATCCGCAGCAGCGGCGCGACGATCAACTTCATCAGTCGGTAGAACAACCCGGGCCTCCTGTATTGCGGACCGGTCGATCCTAATGCCCCGCGGCGTCAGCCCGTGCCCCGCCCCGCCCCGGCGGGGTGTCCGGCCCCCTCGGTGACGGGGCGTCGGGCCCGGTTCCCGGCGGGGGTGTACGGAGCGGGCGGGCACGTGGGACGATGCGAATTCCGCAGCCTCCCGATCCGTCCGGTCCGCCCGCACGCCCCGCACGCCCCGCACGTACAGCGTCACCCTCCAGCGTCCTCGCCCGCGAAGGAGTCCGCCATGCCGCTGCTGCCCGGCGCCGAACCGTACCGCCACCGGGGCGGGCCGGTGGGCGTCCTGCTCTGCCACGGGTTCACCGGCTCGCCGCAGTCGCTGCGGCCGTGGGCGGAGGACCTCGCCGCCGCCGGGTACACCGTCGCGCTGCCGCTGCTGCCGGGCCACGGCACCCGCTGGCAGGACATGCAGCGGACCCGCTGGGAGGACTGGTACGCCGAGGTCGAGCGGGAGCTGCTGGACCTGACGGCGCGGTGCGAGCGGGTGTTCGTCCTCGGGCTGTCGATGGGCGGCGGCCTGGCGCTGCGGCTGGCCGCGCTGCACGGTCCCGCGGTCGCCGGACTGGTGCTGGTCAACCCGTCGGTGCGCTCGGACAACCCCGCGAGTGTCATTCTGCCGGTGCTGCGCCACCTCGTCCCCAGCCTGCCCGGGGTCGCCAACGACATCGCCCGGCCCGGCGCGGTCGAGCTGGGCTACGACCGGACGCCGCTGCACGCCGCCTGGTCGCTGGCCCGGCTGTGGAAGGACGTCCAGGCGCGGCTGCCGCAGGTGACCCAGCCGGTGCTGCTCTTCCGCAGCCCGCAGGACCACGTGGTCTCCGCGGCCAACTCCGAGCTGGTGCTGGCCCGGATATCCTCGACCGACGTGACGGAGCGGCTGTGCCAGCGCAGCTACCACGTCGCGACGCTGGACCACGACGCGGCGGAAATATTCTCGACCGCCCAGGACTTCATCCGACGGCTGGCTCCCGCGCACGCGGCGGGCGCCACCCCGGTGAAATCCGACCACCACCAAGGCTGAAGGGCCGGAAGTGCACGAGAGCAGCACGGCGGGCGGCGAGGACGAAACGCCCCGCGAGGAGGGTGCGACCACCGGCGGCGCGCGACCGGGCGCCGGTCGGACGGACGGCGAGCAG
>NZ_BAAAKJ010000119.1:10488-10994 GCF_039527695.1 Kitasatospora putterlickiae | reverse complement strand
ACGGGCACGCAGCCGGGCCGCGGCCCGGTCGGCGAGACGGTGGCCGACGTTCCCGGCTCCGGCGCTGGTTCCGGCGCCGGCTCTGGTTCCGGCTCTGGTTCCGGCGAAGCCCCGGCGGCGGACGGAGCGGCGGGCGAGGGCGGCTCGGGCACCACGGCCGGCCCGGCCCGGGCCCGGCGCGCGCCCGAGCGCAGCCAGGCCGAGCAGGACGAGATCTTCGCCGCGCTGGTCGCCCAGTTCGACGACCCGGTCGACCTCAACAACCCCAACTGGCCGGAGATCGAGAACCTCCGGGCGCGCGGCGAGCTCAAGGGCTTCAAGGACCCCGGCGAGGGCCTCCCCGGCGGCACCGGCGACCTCTCCGACCTGGCGCCCCAGCCGCGGCCGCGCTCCGGCCGGCCGGTCGTGCCGGCCGCCGGCTCCGGCCCGCGCGACTTCGAGCTGGCCGAGGACCCCGACGAGGGCCACTTCGAGCCGCCGGAGCCGCCGCCGCTGCCGGCGGGCGG
>NZ_BAAAKJ010000119.1:10134-10455 GCF_039527695.1 Kitasatospora putterlickiae | reverse complement strand
ACACCACCGCCAAGTTCGCCTGGCTCGCGGTGCTCGGCGGGCCAGCGCTGCTGCTCTTCGACGCCGTCGTCTGGCGCGAGGTCTCCGGCTGGCCCGCCTGGGTCGGGGTGGCCGCCTTCCTCGGCGGCTTCGCCACGCTGGTGGTCCGGATGAAGGACCACGACGAGGACGAGCCCGAGGACCCGCACGGCGGCGCGGTCGTCTGACGCCCGGCTAGCGGGTCGGCAGTTGGAGGACCGCGAGCACCGGAAGGTGGTCGGTGGCGGGTCGCAGGTCGGCCTCGGTGAGCCCGCCGGTCATCCCGGTGCTGTTGGCCCACAG
>NZ_BAAAKJ010000119.1:9277-10040 GCF_039527695.1 Kitasatospora putterlickiae | reverse complement strand
GACCCCGGGCAGACCGTGCGGGACGCCGCAGGCGAGCACCTCCACGCCCGGCGTCGCGAAGACGGCGTCCAGCCGCTGGTAGGGGTTCTCCGGGACGGACGTCATCTCGCCGCCCCAGGGCGCCACCACGTGCCCGTCCTGGAGCCGCCCGGCCAGCGACCGCCAGCCGGGGCCGTCCGGGTGCTCGTTGAAGTCCCCCGCGATCACGCCGAGTTCGGCGTGCCGCAGCTGCCCGGCGAGCAGGTCGAACTGGAGGCGCCGCTCGTCCGCGTCCAGGCTGAGGTGACAGCTGGTGACGGTGAGCGGCGGCGCGCCGTCGACCTCGACCAGCGCGGTCGCGAAGCCGCGCGCGTGCAGTCCGCGGGTCTTCGGCAGCAGCCGGTCGTGGACGGACAGCACCCGGACGCCCGGGCGGCCGAGCACCAGCGGCCCGGCGGCGGTCCGGCCGCCTCCGGCGAGGACCGCGGTGCCGGTCCGCCGGGCGAGCCAGCCGGCCTGGCCCTCGGGGCGCCAGTAGCGCGGCGACTCCTGGACGCAGACGAGGTCGGGCGCGCAGGCCCGGATCACCCGGACCAGGGCGCGCCGGTCGTCCCGCAGCGAGCGGACGTTGTAGCTGAGCAGCCGCAGCCGGCCCGGCGCGGGCGGCGGCGGTTCGAGCGGTGCGGTGGGCGTCACGGTTCCTCCCCTGGGCGTCCTCGGGCGTCCTCGGTGACGACCGTACGGCAGGACGGCACACGGCGCGGCCCGCCCCTCCGGGCGGGAG
>NZ_BAAAKJ010000119.1:2223-9258 GCF_039527695.1 Kitasatospora putterlickiae | reverse complement strand
GGGGGGGGGGCCCGCGGAAGCCGTGCGCGGGTCAGACCGTGCCGGTCAGACCGTACGGGCCAGGTCGGCCGCGCCGGCGATGCCGGCGGCCGAGCCGGTCGAGGCGAGCACCACCTGGGCGCGCGGGCGGTGCACCCCGCCGGTCAGGTAGTGCTCGAACGCCTTGGCGACCGGGTCGAGCAGCAGCCGGCCGGAGTCGGAGACGCCGCCGCCGAGCACGAACACGCCCGGGTCGAAGAGCGCCGCGAGGTCGGCCATCCCCCGGCCCAGCCAGTCGGCCAGCTCCGCGTAGCACTCCAGGGCGAGCGGGTCGCCCTCCTCGGCGGCCTGGGTGATGTGGATGCCGCGGATCGTCTCGGCGACGCCGTCGTTGAGCTCCAGCATCCGCTTGCCGCGCAGCGGGTCGCCGGCGGAGCGCTCGCGGCCGTAGCGGCGCAGCGCCCGGCCGGAGCCGTACTGCTCCCAGCAGCCCTTGCCACCGCAGCCGCAGGGCAGGCCGTCCGGAATCATGTTGAGGTGGCCGATCTCGCCGGCCACGCCGAACCGGCCGCGGTGCAGCCGGCCGTCCAGGACCAGGCCGCCGCCGATGCCGGTGCCGACGGTGATCAGCACCATGTCCTCGTGGCCGGCGCCCGCGCCGAACCGGAACTCGGCCCAGGCGGCGCAGTTGGCGTCGTTCTCGATGACCGCGGGCAGGCCGGTGAGCTCCTCGATCCGGCCGCGCAGGGGCTCGTCCTCCCAGGCGATGTTGGGGGCGAAGATCACCGTCGAACGGTTGCGGTCGACGAAACCGGGGGCGCCGACGCCGGCCGCGGTCACGTCGGGGTACTGCTCCTTGAGTTCGCGCACGGCCTGCGCGATCGCGTCGACCGCCCACTGCGGGTCGGCCGGGGTGGGCACCCTGGTCCGGGCCAGGATCTCGCCGGCCTCGTCGACCACACCTGCCGCGATCTTGGTCCCGCCGACGTCGACGCCGATGGTCAGAGCCATGTGTCCCTCAGCTATTCACTCGTTCCCGCTGGACGGAACGCTACCGCCCAACCATGCCCCCGTACACACCGCCGCCTACATTAACCGAAGACAATCGGACAACAACTAGGCCTAGTCCATTCAAAAGTCGTACATTTTCACCGGTCACATCACAGGTTGAAGCCCGGACGTGACTCCGGGGACATCAGGGGTTCACTGCTTGTCGGACGGTCCTTCAGGCGTGTCGTCCAGGTCCACCCGCTCGGTACGGGTCGGACCGCCGGCCGTCCAGCGGTGCTCGTGGCCGGTCACGGCGGCCCGGTAGGCGGCCAGCAGCTCGGACCCGGCGGCGGCCAGGCCGGTGCCGGCGGCGGCCAGGTGGCCGTACACCTCGGGCTGCTTCTCGCGCAGGCGGTCGGCCAGCCCGGCCAGCGAGATCAGGGTCTCCGCGCTCGCCTCCTGGGCCTTCTCGCCGACGACGGCGGCGAACCGGCGCACCTCGTCCACCAGCGGGCCCAGCTCCGGGCCGAACGGGTGCCTGCTCCCGTCCTGCTCGGCGGTGGGCTCGGTCCGGTCCGTGGTGGTCATCTCGCGCACGCCTCCTCGACAGCGGCGGCCGCACCCGCGGCCATCCGCCAAGACGCTACCGGACCGGCCGTCAGCCCCGGCCCCGCGAGCAGACCCCGGAACCGGCTCAGGCCCGGGTCGAAGCGCCCCGGAGGCGAGCGGGCGAGTAGGAGCGAAGGGCCAAGCCGCCGACGAAGGAGGTGGCGTCGTGCCCGCCGACCGTCGGCGCCGGACAAGAGCGCCCCGGAGGCGAGCGGGTGAATCACAGCCCCGGGTCGGAGCGCCCCGGAGGCGAGCGGGTGACTACCTGGGCCAGAGGCCCGGATCGGGGGCGAAGCGGACCGTGAGGACGCCGTCGTGCAGGCCCGCGCCGGCGACGGTGCAGCGGCGCAGGGCCGAGGGCAGGGTGAGCACCCGCCGGTGGGCGCCGAGGCCGACCACCAGTTCGTCGCCGCGCCGGACGAGGTCGAGGTCGGCGCGATCGGCGCCGGGCAGGGTGAGGTGCCAGACCAGCAGCCCGTCCGAGGCCAGCCGGTCCTCGACGGTCCACGGCCCGGCCGGGCACGGCTCGGGGCCGGGACCGGCGCCGTAGAGGCGGTCGGCGGCGGCCTCCAGGGTGTCCTCGGCGGGCCCGGTGGTGAGCACCGGAAGGTCCTCACAGTCGGCGGTCAGCGCGGCCAGTTCGTCCCGGCGGCTGCGGGCCAGGGCGGCCAGCCAGGGGTCGGGCGAGTCGGCGGCGGCGTCCGGCAGCACGCCGTGCACCACCACGGCGTCCGGCCGGTGGCCGTGCAGGGCGAGTCCGGTGCGGATCCGGCGCAGCTCGTCGAAGGGCCGGGCGTCGGCCGAGGTGACCAGGCGGACGCTGGTGCCCGGCGCCGTGATCGCGGCGCGGGCGGCGGCGAGCGCGCCGACCGCCTTGCCGCGCGCCTCGTACAGCCAGTCGGCGGGCATCGGCACCCCGGCGAGGCCGGCCAGCAGCGGGCGCAGTGCCCGGGCGGCCTGGCGCTGTTCGGGGACCAGCCGGTCCAGGTAACGCTCCAGCTGTTCCGGCAGCGCGAGGGTGGCGATCAGGTCGGCGGGCGGCGGGGCGAGCACCACCAGGACGTCCGCGTCGGCCTCGGGCAGCGCGCGCAGCAGGGCGAGCCGGGCGGTGCCGGGGAGGGCGGTGAGTTCCTCGGGGTCGAGCGGGTCGGCGCCGAGCAGGTCGAGGGCGGGCTTCAGCCGGCCGCCGATCTCGCCGAGGGCGTGCCGGAAGGCGGCCTGCTCGTCGGTCCGGGCGACGGTCAGGCCGGGCGCGAACGGGGCCGGCCCGGACTCCAGGCGGACGCCGAGGGCGGCGTCCAGGGTGCGGTGCGGGTCGTCGGCCGCCAGCAGTACGGTGCGCCGGCCCTGCCGGGCGGCGTGCAGGGCGGTGGCGGCGGCCACCGCGGGCGCCGCGTGGTCGCCGCTGACCAGGATGGTGCGTGTCGCCGTCATGCCGTGCCGCCCCCGTTCGTCCGCGCCGCCGCGCTCAGAGCGCCTTGCCGGCGGCGGTGTCCTCGACGCGCTTCTTCAGGCCGGCCAGGGCCCGGTCGATGATGACCTTCTCGGCCTTGCGCTTGATCATGCCGAGCATCGGGATCTTGACGTCGACGGCCAGCTGGTAGGTGACCTCCGTGCGGTCGGCGCCGAGCGGGGCCAGGGTGTAGGAGCCGTCGAGCGAGCGGAGCATCTGGCTGCGCACCAGGGTCCAGGCGCACTCGCGGTCGCCGTCCCAGGTGTAGGCGAGGACGTGCTCGTCGCGGATGGCGCCGGCGTCGAGCAGCAGCCGGACCTGGGCGGCGCGGCCGTTCGCCGCGGTCTCCAGGACCTCGATCT
The DNA here is from genome assembly GCF_039527695.1 of Kitasatospora putterlickiae. Lineage (NCBI taxonomy): Bacteria > Bacillati > Actinomycetota > Actinomycetes > Kitasatosporales > Streptomycetaceae > Kitasatospora > Kitasatospora putterlickiae. The sequence continues at coordinate 5,865 of NZ_BAAAKJ010000119.1, read as the reverse complement.
CCTTGACCTCACCGGTCCAGGCCGGGTAGGCGGCGAAGTCGGCGATCACGGCCATGACCTTCGCCGGGGTCGCGTCGATGGTGATGCTCGACCTGGTGTGCTCCGCCATGGAATGGCCCTCCGCGTCGTCCCTGCTGCTGGTCCGGCCGAGCCCGCTCGACCGGGTGCGCCCGGAGCAGGCTATCGCGCCCGGTGATCCGTCCCCTCCTTCGGTGCGCCCCGGGACGGGCCCGGGCGGCCCGCGCGGGGCCGGTCCGGCGGCTACCGGCCGGTCACCTCCGGGCTGCCGTAGGGTGCCATTCGAACGACCCGGTCCCGACCTGGTCGGACGGGTCAAGGTGTGACACTTCGAACACCGGAGCCGACCCCCCTGGTCGAAGCCGCCTACCGGGCAGTAACGTCCTGCCGTCCCGCAGCGTCGCGAACGAGGAGCAGTCTTGCTCGACTTCAGCCTTCCGGCCCTCTACCAGGTACCGAGCGGCGGTAACCTCTCCGACCTCGTGGTCCAGAACGCCGAGCGGCACCCCGACGTCGCGGTGCTCAGCCGCAAGGTGGACGGCCGGTGGCAGGAGCTGACCGCCGCCCAGTTCCTGGTGGAGGTGCACGCCGCCGCGAAGGGGCTGATCGCCGCGGGCATCGCGCCGGGCGACCGGGTGGGCGTCATGTCCCGCACCCGGTACGAGTGGACGCTGCTGGACTTCGCGATCTGGACGGCCGGCGCGATCACCGTGCCGGTGTACGAGACCTCCTCCGCCGAGCAGGTCGAGTGGATCCTCGGCGACTCGGGCGTGGTGGCCGTGTTCACCGAGACCGACGCGCACAGCACGACGGTCGCCGGCGTCCGCGACCGCCTGCCGGAGCTGAGGCACACCTGGCAGATCGAGGGCACCGCGCTCGCCGCGCTGACCGAGTCGGGCCGCGGGGTCGCCGACGCCACGGTCGCCGAGCGCCGCTCGGTGGCGACCCCGGACTCGATCGCCACCATCGTCTACACCTCGGGCACCACCGGCCGCCCGAAGGGCTGTCAGCTGACGCACGGCAACTTCCTGGCGGAGTGCGGCAACGTGGTGGAGCGCCTGGCCCCGCTGTTCCGCACCGGGGAGAGCTCGGTCCTGCTCTTCCTGCCGCTGGCCCACGTGTTCGCCCGGATCGTCGAGATCGCCCCGGCGATGGCGCCGATCAAGCTCGGCCACGTCTCCGACGTCCGGGACGTCACCGCCGAGCTGGCCACGTTCAAGCCGACCCTGATCCTGGGCGTGCCCCGGGTGTTCGAGAAGGTCTACAACACGGCGCGGGCCAAGGCGCAGGCCGACGGGAAGGGCAAGATCTTCGACAAGGCGGCCGACACCGCGATCGCCTACAGCCGGGCGCTGGACGCGGGCGGCGCCGGGCTGCTGCTCAAGCTGAAGCACGCCGTCTTCGACAAGCTGGTCTACAGCAAGCTGCGGGCCGCGCTCGGCGGCCGGGCCACCCACGCGATCTCCGGCGGCGCACCGCTCGGCGAGCGGCTCGGCCACTTCTACCGGGGCATCGGCTTCACCGTGCTGGAGGGCTACGGCCTGACCGAGACCTGCGCGGCCACCGCCTTCAACCCGTGGGACAAGCCGAAGATCGGCACGGTCGGCCAGCCGGTCCCCGGCGCCTCGGCGCGGATCGCCGAGGACGGCGAGGTCTTCTTCAAGGGCCCGCACGTCTTCACCGGCTACTGGAACAACCCGCGGGCCACCGCCGAGACCCTCAAGGACGGCTGGATCGCCACCGGCGACCTCGGCTCGCTGGACGACGAGGGCTACCTCACCATCACCGGCCGCAAGAAGGAGATCATCGTCACGGCGGGCGGCAAGAACGTCGCCCCGGCGGTGATCGAGGACCGGATCCGGGCGCACGCCCTGGTCGGCGAGGTCATGGTGGTCGGCGACCGCAAGCCCTTCGTGGCCTGCCTGATCACCGTCGACGAGGACTTCTTCCCCAAGTGGAAGGAGCTGAACGGCAAGCCGGCCGGCGCCACGGTGGCCGAACTGCGCGAGGACCGGGACCTGCTGGCCGCCCTGCAGAGCGCGGTGGACGACGGCAACGCGGCCGTCTCGCACGCCGAGGCGGTGAAGAAGTTCCGTCTGCTCGACACCGTCTTCTCCGAGGAGAGCGGTCATCTGACGCCCTCGCTCAAGCTCAAGCGCAACGTCGTGCTGAAGGACTTCGCGGCCGACGTCGAGGCGATCTACCGGAAGTAGGCCCCGCTCCCCCGAGCCGGCCGTGCGGCCCGCACCCACTGAACGATGGGGCGGGCCGCACCGGCGTACCCGTTCGTCAGCCGGCCAGCAGCGAGGTCAGCCGCCCGGCCAGCAGGTCCCAGCGCCAGGAGCGGTCCACCCAGCGCCGCCCGGCCTCGCCCATCCGGCGGCGCAGCTCCTCGTCCTTCAGCAGCCGGACGATCCGCTCGGCCGCCGCGGCGGGCGTGCCGCCCGGCACCACGTAGCCGGTCTCGCCCTCGATCACCGCGTCCGGCGCGCCGCCGGAGTCCCCGGCCACCACCGGAAGCCCGGTCGCCGAGGCCTCCAGGTAGACGATGCCGAGCCCCTCGACGTCCAGTCCGCCGCGCCGGGTGCGGCAGGGCATGGCGAAGACGTCCCCGGCGCCGTAGTGGGCCGGCAGCTCCTCCCAGGGCACCGAGCCGGTGAACCGGACGGCGGAGCGCACGCCCCGGGCGTCCACCAGCTTCTCCAGGTCCGCCCGGTAGGGGCCGCCACCGACGATCAGCAGCACGGCGTCCGGCACGTCGACGAGGATCTGCGGCATGGCCTCGATGAGGGTGTCCTGGCCCTTGCGCGGCACCAGCCGGGAGACGCAGACCACCACCGGGCGGTCGGCCAGCCCGAGCCGCTCGCGCACGGCGGCGCCGCCGGAGTCCGGGTGGAAGCTCCGCTCGTCGACGCCGGGCGGCAGCTGCACCATCCGCGCGGCGGCCTCCGGGCCGACGGCGGAGGCGATCCGGGAGCGGGTGTACTCGCCGAGGTAGGTGAGCACGTCGGTGCCGGTGCCGATCCGGCGCAGCAGTTGGCGGGCCGCCGGCAGCTGGGCCCAGGCGGCCTCGTGGCCGTGGGTCATGCCGAGCAGCCGCCCGGCGCCGGCCCGGCGCAGCGCGGGGGCCATCAGGCCGAGCGGGGCGGCGGCGCCGAACCAGACCGACTCGCAGCCCTCGGCCTTCAGGATCTCGGCGGCCCGCCGGGTGACCCGCGGTGTGGGAACCATCACCTTCGTCCGGTCGCGGATCACCGGGAACGGCTGCTCGGCGTCGAAGCGCGCCACCTCGGTTCCGTCGCGCCAGGTGGAGGCGTACACCACGACGCTCCCTGCGGGCTGACGCACGGCCATGTTGTGGACGAAGGCCTGAATGCCTCCCGGCCTCGGCGGGAAGTCGTTGGTCACGATCAAGGTCTTGTGCATCAGGCCACGGCTCGCTCGGTCGGGGGGTGCTCGGTGTACCGCTGGGTGATCCGTACGATAGGTCAACACCACGACCCGCCGGGAACGGATCCGCGTACGGCAACCGTTCCACCCCAGGGTCTGTCCTAGTACCCGGGTGGTCGGCGCGGTCGGTGAGGCCCCGTGACGGCGGCCGACCCCGATCCGCCCGGACCGCCC
>NZ_BAAAKJ010000119.1:0-2199 GCF_039527695.1 Kitasatospora putterlickiae | reverse complement strand
GGCGCCGCCGGCGGGACGTCCGAGACGAACGAGGGAGCGCAGTGGAGTTGGCCCCGGCCACCGAGTCCGGTACATCCAGCGGCGCCGAGGGCTCCGGCATGGCGCTCGCCGTCCGCCGCGAGCCCGCGCAGAGCACCACGCGCCCCTCCGGCCGCTCGGGCGCGCTCCTGACGCTCGGCGCGAGCTGGGTGGCCACCCGGACGCTCCTGGTGCTGCTGGTGACCGGCGTGCTGCGGATGCCCGGCGGGGACATCACCGCCGACGTCTGGCTGATCTACCACGGCTGGTACGGCGTGCTGCAGACCGGCACCTTCCCGCTGGACGACGTCACCTGGCAGTACCCGCCCGGCGCCGCCCTGGTGATCCTGCTGCCGGGCCTGCTGCCCTGGTCCTACCTGGTGTCGTTCTGGGTCCTCTGCGGGATCGCCGACGCGGCCGCGATGGCCCTGCTGGTCCGCACCGGGATGCGCAAGGGCCGGGCGCTGACCGGCGCCTGGGTCTGGGTGGCGGGCGTCCCGCTGCTCGGCCCGATGATCTACAACCGCTACGACGTGATCGTCACCGCGATCGCGGTGGCCGGCCTGCTGGCGCTGGTCCGCCGGCCGGCGATCGGCGGCCTGCTGCTGGGCCTCGGCGGCATCGTCAAGATCTGGCCGCTGCTCGGCCTGATCGGCACCCCCTCCGGGCGGCGCACCCGCCGCGCCTGGACCGCCGCGGCCGCCGCGGCCGCCTCGATCGGCTTCCTGCTGGCGGCCGGGATGAACGGCGCGTTCGAGTTCCTGACGTTCCAGAAGGACCGCGGCATCGAGGTGGAGTCGGTCGGCGCGCTGCCGATCCACTTCGCCCGGATCGCCGGGGCCTGGGACGGCAAGGTGATGATGAACTACGGCTCGGTGGAGATGCTCGGGCCGTGGGTGGACGTGGTCAGCAAGGTGATGCTGGCCGGCACGGTGCTCGGCTTCGGCTGGCTGCTGCTGTGGCGCTTCACCGCCCGGCGGCGCAACGCGGCCACCATGTACGACGCGGCGCTCGCCGCGCTGCTGATCTTCACCGTGACCAGCCGGGTGATCAGCCCGCAGTACCTGGTCTGGCTGGTCGGCGTGGCGGCGGTCTGCCTGACCGTGCGCAACAGCAGCCAGCGGCCGGTGGCGCTGCTGATCCTGGCCGCGACCCCGCTGACGCTGGTGGAGTTCCCGCTGCTCTTCGGCGACGTGGTCGCCAGCGAGCCGGGGGCGATCGCCGTGCTGGCCGTGCGCAATCTGCTGCTGCTGGCCGCCACCGTGCTGTCCTGCGTGCGGCTCTGGCGCTCCACCCGGCGCACCGAGCGGCTTGCGGAGACCGTGGTGCTGGCCCGCCCGGAACCGGTCCCGGCGGCCGCGTTCTCGGTCCGCCCGGGCATCGCGTACGAGCAGGACCTGCTGGACGGCATCGACCGGCCGCGGACCTCGCCCGGCGAGCGCCGCCAGGGCGCCCGGCCCTCGGCCCGGCCCTAGGGTCCCTAGGGTTCCCGGGCGAGCGCCCGGACCTCGGCCTGCCAGAGCCGGGTGAACTCGGCCAGGCCGAGGCCGAGCCGGTCCCGGAGCAGCCCGTCCAGCCAGGCCTGCCGGTCCGCGCCCGGGGCCGCCGCGCCGACCGCCCGGTAGAGCGCCACCAGCCGCTGCGGCCCGTAGCGGCGGGCGATCAGGTCGCAGGCCAGCCAGGCCTGTTCGTAGACCTGGGCGAGGCCCTCCCCGCCGGCCGTGAAGGCGGCGTCCTCGGGCAGCGCGGTGGGCAGCCGTCCGGCGGCGACGTCCCGGGCCAGCTCCGGGGCGATCCGGGCGGCCGGGCGGCCCGTGTCGCGGTAGCCGGTCCAGTCGGCGGCGCCCTCGGAGAGCCAGAGCGGCGTCCAGGCCCGGGTGTCGGCGCGGGTCGCCACGTGCACCGCCTCGTGGGTGACCACCACCTGCCGGCCGAAGTCGCTCAGACCGGCCCAGATCTCCGGGTTGACCAGGACCCGGTCGGCCGGGGCGTTCAGCGGTGCGCCGGGCGCGGCCACCGTGACCGCCGCCAGGCCGGACCAGCCGGGCCGCTCGTCCGCCAGCAGCCGGGTGAACTGCTCGCCGGTGGCGGGAAGTTCGAGCAGCAGCCGGCCGGCCCAGGCGGTGCCCCAGAGGGCCTCGACGGCGGACACCGCCCGGTCGCCGACGGCCGCCGGCCCGG
>NZ_BAAAKJ010000118.1:19024-21897 GCF_039527695.1 Kitasatospora putterlickiae | reverse complement strand
GTCCTCGACCCGGCTCCAGCTGATCGGCGGGGCGGTCGGCGGGCGGAACCTCGCACCCGCCGTCATGGTCAGCAGGATGGAATTCTCGACCGGGTTTCCGGCCAGCCAACCACTGGTTTCGGAGATGAACTCTTCGGTGTTCCTCGTGGTTTTTACGAGCATGCCGAAAAAATATCCCGGAGGTGGTTGTCTGGCAATGGCACGGTCGGCCGGGAAATGCGTTCCGGTCAGTTCGCGCCCGGTCGCCCGGCGCCGGGGCCGCCCTGGCCCGGAGCGCCGCCGCCGGGCCGCCCCATCGTCCCGGCCGTGACGCCGGCCGTCATGCCGCCCTCCAGCCCGAACAGCGACCCGGTGACGAAGCCGGCCGCGTCGCTGCCGAGGAAGACCACCGCGTGGGCGACCTCCTCCTCGGTGGCGATCCGCCCCAGCGCGGTGGCCGCTCCGGCCCGCTCCAGCGCACCCGGCTGGCCGCCGACGCGCCGGCGGAAGTCCTCGGTGTCCACCGGCCCGGTGATCAGGGCGTTCACCCGGATGCCGGCCGGGCCGGCCTCCAGCGCGGTGGCCCTGGTCAGGCCGACCACCCCGTGCTTGGCCGCGGTGTACGCGCCCAGGCCGAAGGCGGTGCCCTGGACGCCGGCGGTGGAGGCGTTGTTGATGATGCTGCCGCCGCCGTTCGCCCGCATCGCGGCGATCTCGTGCTTGAGCGAGTGATAGGTGCCGATCAGGTTGACGGCGATCACCTGGTGGAAGGCCTCGGCCGGGACCCGGTCCAGCGGGCCGAACGCCCCGCCGCCGCCCGCGTTGTTGAAGGCGATGTCCAGCCGGCCGTGTCGCTCGACCGTGGTACCCACCAGCCGGGCGACGTCATCCTCGACGGTGACGTCGGCGGCGATGAACTCCGCCAGTCCGCCCTTCTCGCGGATCCGCTCCACGACGGCGTTGCCCAGCTCAGCGCGGCGGCCGGAGACCACCACCCGGGCTCCCGCGGCGGCCAGCGCGACCGCCGTGGCCGCACCCATGCCCGAGGTGGAACCGGTCACGAGTGCGATCTTTCCCTGGAGTTGACTCATCGTTAGCTGCTCCTCCGGGCGGCCGGCGGCCACCCTTGACGTTGGCTCTTGACGGCTTATTTTGATTGTATAGTCTATACGAATTCAAGCTCGGAGCAAGGACTCCGAGTCGGCGAGCGCCTCCTCGAGGAGTACCCCATGAGCGCCCCGTACGCTGCACCCGCCCCGGAAGTGCCACGCAAAACCTTCTTGACGATCTTCGCCGCTCTGGTGCTCGCCATGTTCCTGGCGGCCCTGGACCAGACGATCGTGGCGACGGCCCTGCCGACCATCGCCGGTGACCTCGGTGGCGTGACCCACCTGGCCTGGGTGGTCACCGCCTACATGCTGGCCGCCACCGCGGCCACGCCGCTCTGGGGCAAGCTGGGCGACCTCTACGGCCGCAAGCTGATGTTCCAGTCGGCCATCGCGATCTTCCTGCTGGGTTCGGCGCTGTCCGGGATCTCCGGCAACATCGGCCAGCTGATCGGCTTCCGCACGCTCCAGGGGCTCGGCGCGGGCGGTCTGATGGCGCTGGCCATGGCGCTCATCGCGGAGCTGGTCCCGCCGCGCGAGCGCGGCAAGTGGCAGGGCTACGCGCAGTCCTGCTTCGTGCTCGCCGGCGTGGTCGGCCCGCTGATCGGCGGCGCCTTCGTCGACAACCTGTCCTGGCCGTGGATCTTCTACATCAACCTGCCGATCGGCGTGGTCGCGCTGCTGATCGTCAGCTCGGTGCTGAAGCTGCCGGTCAACAAGCAGAAGAAGCAGCTGGACTACCTCGGCTCGGCGCTGCTCAGCGGGGCCATCGTCTCGGTGCTGCTGGTCTCGGTCTGGGCCGGTGACCAGTACTCCTGGGGCTCGGTGCAGATCATCGGCCTGCTGGTGCTCGCCGCGGCGCTGCTCGCCGGCTTCGTCTGGCAGGAGAAGCGGGCCAGCGAGCCGGTCGTCCCGCTGGCGCTGTTCAAGGACCCGGTGGTCCTGGTGGCCACCCTCGGCCTCTTCCTCACCTCGGTCTCGCTGTTCGTGGCGACCGTCTACACCCCGCTCTTCCTCCAGGTCGCCAACGGGGACAGCGCCACCGAGTCCGGTCTGCTGCTGGTCCCGATGATGCTCGCCACCGTGGCCAGCCTGACCCTCTCCGGCAAGGTGGTCGAGAAGACCGGCCGGTACAAGCTGTTCCCGATCGTCGGCCTGCTGATCATGGCGCTCGGCCTCTACCTGATGTCGACGCTCACGGCGGACTCCTCGGAGGTCGCCGCCGGCGTCTTCCTCGCGGTCTTCGGCATCGGCTTCGGCCTGGTCACCCAGGTGCTGATCGTGGCGGTGCAGAACTCCGTCGAGATGCGGCAGCTGGGTGTGGCGACGGCCGCGGCGAACTTCTTCCGCTCGCTCGGCGGCGCCATGGGCGTGACCATCTTCGGCGCCGTCCTCAACTCGCAGCTGCGCGACTGGCTGCCCAAGAAGGTGCCGGCCGAGGCCCTGGCGCGGCTCGGCACGGACGGCCTGCTGACCGCTCCGGCCAAGGTCCGGGCGCAACCGCCGGCGGTGCGCGACGGCGTCGCCGCCGCGCTGGCCGAGTCGCTGCAGGTGGTCTACCTGATCGGCATGATCATCGCGCTGCTCGGCGCCCTGGTGGTGGTCTTCCTCCAGGAGCGGCCGATGCGGGCGCCGATGGGCGCGCCCGGCGGCAGGGGGCCCGGTGGCCAGGGCGGCCCGGGTGGCCCCGGCGGCGGCCAGTGGCAGGGTCAGGGCGCCCCGGCGGGCCAGGGCGGCCAGGGTGCCCCGGGCGCCCAGTCCGGTCCCGCCGGTCCCGCAGCCGGCGGT
>NZ_BAAAKJ010000118.1:17791-18962 GCF_039527695.1 Kitasatospora putterlickiae | reverse complement strand
GCCGCGCGGCGCCGGCCCCGCAACCCCTCCTCCCCCACCGTTACCCCCGGCGGTGGGGGAGGAGGCCTTTCCAAAAAGGGAATTGACGGAGCCTCAGCTTGCGGAACGGCTCGAAACGGACGCCGGAAGCCATCGCGGAGTGAGTGTTCACCCGCTAGGCTGGACGGGCAGTCGGCACCCCGGCCGCGGTGGGGCGGGGTGCCGGGCACGGCCTCCCCGCCGCACTCCGAGCGCCGGGATCCCGGCGCGACCAGCCCACCAGGAAGCGGGTCGACTCCATGGCCGACATACCCAGCCAACGGCGTGCACTCTCCCGGGACCTCCCGCCCGCCGCCGCCCACGGCACATCCCCGGTGACCAGGATCGGCGTCATCGGTCTCGGCGTGATGGGCGGCGGGATGGCCTCCCGGCTGCTCGACCGGGGCCACCGGATCGTGGTCCACAACCGCACCCCCGAGCGCGCCGCGCCGTTCGCCGCCCGTGGCGCGGAGGTCGCCGCCACCCCGGCCGAACTGGCCGCGCGGGTGGACGTGGTGCTGCTCAGCCTGGCCTCCGAGGCGGCCGTCGAGGAGCGGTTGTTCGGCGCCGACGGGGTGCTGGAGACGCTGCCCGCGCACGGCGTCGTGATGGACACCAGCACCGTCTCCCCGGACTTCGCCCGCTCGGTGGCCGAACGCGTCGCGGGCTGCGGCCGCGGCTGCGTCGACGCCTGCGTCATCGGCAACGGCCGACACGCCAGGGACGGTGAACTGCGCTTCATGGTCGGCGGACCCGCCGCCGCCTTCGAGCGGGTGGGCCCGGTGCTGGAGCCGCTCGCCAAGGAGGTCCGCCACCTCGGCCCGAGCGGCCTGGGCGCCACCGCGAAGGTCATGCTGAATGTGCTGATGGGCGTCGAGATGCAGGTGCTCGCCGAGTCCGTGACGCTGGCCCAGCGGGCCGGCATCGACCGCGAGCTCGCCCTGTCGATGATCAGCGAGAGCGGTTTCAGCTCCCCGGTGATGCGCTACAAGGCCGGTGTGATGCGCCACCGTGCCTACGGCGACCCGCAGTTCCGGCTCGACCTGATGCGCAAGGACCTGCGGCTGGCCACCGCCGAGGCCGGCCGGCTGGGCGTGGCCACCCCCGTCTGCGACGCCACCCACGAGACGCTGGTGGCCGCCGCCGAGGCCGC
>NZ_BAAAKJ010000118.1:10178-17778 GCF_039527695.1 Kitasatospora putterlickiae | reverse complement strand
CGTGCTCTCCCACGCGGAGGCCGCCGCCGGCCTGACCGGCACCCCGGACCGTACGTGAACCACTCGACGTCATCGAGGAGTTGATCCACGTGTCCCAGCCCAGACGGCCCCGGGCGGCCGGCTTCGGCACCGGCCTGGTGGCCCTGTTGACCGCCCTCGTCCTGCTGGCCGCCACCAACGGCGCCGGCGCCGAGGACGCCGAGGCCCGTCCGCGCCCCGGCAACTGGACCGGCTGGCAGTTCGACCAGTCCGGCAGCCGGTTCAACGGCCAGGAGTACCGGATCACCCCGGCCACCGTCGGCGACCTCGGCCTGAAGTGGGCCTTCGGCCACGCCAAGGTCCCGGGCGTCTACCTCGGCAGCCAGCCCGCCGTGGTGGACGGCACCCTGTACGTCGGTGGCGCCGAGGGCACCTTCCACGCCCTGGACGCCCGGACCGGCGCGGCCCGCTGGACCTTCGACGTCGCCCCGGTGGCCGGCGCCCACTCCACCGCCGACCCCGATCCGGTGCGCAGCAGCCCGGCCGTCGAGGGCCACACCGTCTACTTCGGCGACAACCGCGGCTACCTGTACGCGCTCGACCGCCGGAGCGGCGCGCTGCGCTGGTCGCTGAAGCTCGACAACCACCCGCTGGCCCAGATCACCAGCTCGCCACTGGTCTACAACGGCCAGGTCTACGTCGGTGTGTCGAGCAAGGAGTCCGGTGCGACCTTCGACCTGAGCTACCCCTGCTGCACCTTCCGCGGCTCGGTCGTCGCCGTCAACGCGGCCACCGGCCAGCTCAGTTGGCGGCACTGGACCAGCCCCGAGCCGCAGCCGGCCGGCACCTGGCCGAACGGCGCCAACCGCTACGAGCCCTCCGGCGTCGCCGTCTGGAGCTCGCCGGTGGTCGACCGGGAGACCGGCACCGTCTACGTCGGCACCGGCCAGAACTACTCCGGCGCGGGCGGTGACACCGACTCGGTCCTCGCCCTGAACGCCGCCACCGGCGCGGTCCGCTGGCGCGCCCAGGAGGTCTTCCCGGACACCTTCACCGTCGCCTGCGGCATCGCCGGCGCCGACGCCTACTGTCCCGGCAAGGCCGACGGCACCGACCACGACTGGGACTTCGGCGCCAGCGCCAACGTCTTCAGCATCGGCGACCGCCGGGTGGTCGGCATCGGACAGAAGAACGGCGTCTACCACGTGTACGACGCGCTGACCGGCGCCAAGGTGTGGGACCGCGCGGTGGTCGCCGACCCCAACACCAAGGGCGGCAGCTCGGGCATCCAGTGGGGCACCGGCTACGACGGGAACCGGCTGTACGTCGCCACCTGGTTCGCCAGCCCCGGCACGCTGTACGCGCTCGACCCGGCGACCGGCGCGATCCTCTGGCAGGCCGAGAGCCCGGCCGACGGCTGCCGGTGGGGCGGCGCGGCCGCCAGCCCGGAGCTCTGCCAGCGCGCCTTCACCCCCGCCGTGAGCGTCAGCCGCGGCCTGGTCTACGAGGGCGGCGCGGACGGCAAGATGCGGGTCTTCTCGGCGAGCACCGGCGCCGTGCTCTGGCAGTACGACGTGGTCCGCGACTTCACCACGGTCAACGGCGTCCCGGCGCACGGCACGGGGCTGTCCGGCGGCGGCGGCGCGGTGGTCGCCGACGGCATGCTCTACGTCCAGGCGGCGTACTACCCGCAGTACCCGAGCGCATCGGGCGGCGCGCTGCTCGCCTTTTCCCTACGGTAGGACGCGTCGGCGCAAGCGAAGGTCAACTCACGGCCGGCGGCGCCCAGTTGCCGCCGGCCCCGGCAAGGAGGAAAGTCATGGAGATCGTCGTGGTGGGAGCGGCCGGCCGAACCGGTCGGCTGCTGGTCGAGAAGGCCCTGGAGAACAAGCACGGCGTCACCGCCCTGCTGCGCGACCCGGCCAAGCTGCCGGTGGAGCACGAGCGGCTGACCAAGGTGCGCGGCGACGTGTTCGACGTGAACTCGCTGACCGGCCCGCTGGAGGGCAAGGACGCCGTGGTGGTGGCGCTGGGCGTGACCAGCCGCACCACCACGACGGTGTTCTCCGAGGGCGTGCGCAACGTCATCGCGGCCGCCCGGGCGGGCGGGGTGCGCCGGCTGGTCACGATGTCCTCGGCGGGCCTGGAGACCAAGCACCTGCCGGCGATGCAGCGCTTCGTCGCCGAGTTCGTGGTGGACCGGGTCTACCGCAACATCCACCTCGACCTCGGCCGGATGGAGGACGAGGTCGAGGCCAGCCCGCTGGACTGGACGATCGTCCGGGTCCCGATGCTCACCGACGGCCCGGCGACTCCCGGCTACCAGGCGGTGGTGGGCGGTCACATCGCCAAGGCCTCGCGCATCGCCCGGGCGAACGTCGCCGACTACATCGTCACCCATCTGGATGACACGGCCACCTACGGCCGGCGCGTCGAGGTGGCCAACTGATGACCCCCGGCGGAGNCACCGCCGCCGATCGAGGGGGGAACGCACCGTGAACATCGTCGTCTTCGGCGCGACCGGCGGCACCGGCCGCCGCTTCCTGGAGCTGGCCGCCGCGGCCGGGCACTCCACCGTGGCCTTCGCCCGCGACCCGCTGGCCCTGGCCGACGCCCGGCCGACCACCATCCGGCAGGGCGACGTCCTCGACCCGGAGGCGGTGGCCCGCGCCGTCGAGGGCGCGGACGCGGTGGTCTCCGCGCTCGGCATCGGCTACAGCCGGGCCGCCACCACCGTCTACTCGGCCGGCACCGGCCACATCCTCAAGGCCATGCACGCGGCCGGGGTGGCCCGGGTGCTCTGCGTCTCCACCACCAGCATGAGCCCGGCGCCCTGGCGCGCCGCCCCGTTCCAGCGGGCGCTCACCTCCTGGGCGCTGCACCCGATGCTCCGCCGGCCGTACGCCGACATGGCCCGGATGGAGCGGCTGCTGCTGGCCGACACCGACCTGGACTGGACGCTGGTCCGGGCCGCCCGGCTCACCGGCGGACGGGCCCGCGGCCGCTACCGCACCGCGGCCGGACGGCGGCTGCCCGGGGCCTGGTCGATATCCCGGGCCGACCTCGCGCACTACCTGCTCGGCGCGCTCGACGACCCGGCGGCCCGTCGCGCGGTCGTCGAGATCGCGTACTGACCGCTCGTCCACCGACCGCCGGCCACGCCGCCGACCGAGAACGCCGGCCGAGAACGCCTACCGGGGACCTCCCGCCGCCCGTACTCAACGAGCGGTACGGCCGGCTACTCCCGCGGTGCGATGCCCGGCCCCCGCCGACCGGGCAGAGTGGTGGGTGATCCCACGGATCACCCAAGCCGTGGGCCGGCGGCCGCACACCATCCACCCCGGTGGCCGCCGGCCCGTGGCCCGCGTCGCCCCTCGCCCTTCCGGAGCACAGCCGATGCCCACACCTCCCGGTCCGCCCGCCGCCAGCACCCCCGCGCCCCCGTCCGGGGCCGCCACGGGGGAGCCGCCCGTGGCCCCGACCGCTCCCGACGGGCCCCCGGCCGACCGCGCCGGCCGGCTGCGGCTGCCCCGGCACGCCCGCCGGGTCTGGCTGGTCGTGCACGTCGCCTGCTCGGTCGGCTGGCTCGGCCTGACCGCGGGCGTGCTCGCCCTCGGCATCGCCGGCCGCTTCTCCGACGACCCCGACACGGTGCGCGCCGCCTACCTGGCCCAGCGGATCTTCGCCGACTGGCTGCTGATCCCGGTCAGCCTGCTCTCGCTGCTCTCCGGCGTGCTGCTGTCCGTCGGCACCAGCTGGGGCCTGCTGCGCCACTACTGGGTCGCCACCAAGTTCTGGCTCACCCTGGCCGCCACCCTGGCCTCGGTCCTCGCGCTGCGCGCCTTCATCCACGACGCGGCCGGCCAGGTCGCCGCCGGCACCGTCCCGCCGGACGGCCGCGCCCCGCACGTCCTGGTGATCGCCCCCTCGGTGGCGCTGCTCATCTACCTGACCGCCACCGTGCTGTCCGTGGTCAAGCCCTGGGGGATGACCGGGCGCGGCCGGCGGCTGGCCGCCGAGGGNNNNCGCGCACCGGCCGGGCCGCCGGCGCGGCGCCGGGGCGGTGACCCTCCGCTGTCCACGAGCCCGCCCATGAGCACCGACCGCGACCCCTACCCCTACGCCGGACCGCCGTGGACCCGGCCGGCCTGGACGCGGATCTCCGCGCTCCTGGTCGCCGTGGTCCAGGTGGTCGGCTCCACCGCCGCCGCCCGCCAGCAGCCGGACCGGGTCGCGCTGGACGCCGCCGGGTACGCGCTGCTGCTGCTCGGCCCCGCCCTGCTGCTGCTCCGCGACCGCTTCCCCGGCCCGGTGGTGGCCGCCGTCACCGCCGTCACCACCGGCTACCTGCTGGCCGGTTACCCGTACGGCCCGGTGTTCTTCAGCCTCGCCGTCGCCGTCTACGGCGCGCTCGCCCGCGACCGCCGCCGGTGGGCCTGGATCTCCCTGGGCGCCGGCTACCTGGTCCACCTGTCCAGCTCGCACCTGCTGCCGCACTCCTGGCTGCGCGCGCCCGGCCCCGGCCCGAGCTGGTGGCAGGAGGCCGGTGCGGCGGCCTGGCTGCTGCTGATCCTGGCCGGCGCCGAGATCATGCGCGCCCGGGGCGAACAACTCGCCGCCCGCCGGCTGGCCCGGCGGCAGGCCGAGGAGAACCGGGCCGCCGAGGAGCGGCTGCGGATGGCCCGCGAACTCCACGACATCCTGGCCCACTCGATCTCGCTGATCCACCTCCAGGCCGGGGTCGCCCTGGAACTCATCGACCAGCACCCCGACCAGGTCCGCGCCGCGCTCACCGTCATCAAGGCCACCAGCAAGGAGGCGCTGGGCGAGGTCCGCCAGGTGCTCGGCACCCTGCGCGGCCCGGACGGCCAGGCCCCGCGCACCCCCGCCCCGGGCCTCGCCCGGCTGCCCGAGCTCGTCACCCAGGCCGGCCACGCCGGGCTCACCGTCACGGTGCGGACGGCCGGCCCGCCCCGGCCGCTGTCCGCCCAGGTGGAGCTGGCCGCCTTCCGGATCGTCCAGGAGGCGCTCACCAACGTCATCCGCCATTCGGCCGCGCGCACCGCCACCGTTCTGATGGACTGGTCCTCCCCGGACGGGCTGCTGCTCCGGGTGGACGACCCGGGCCCGGCCGCCGGTGGCGACGGCGGCGGCTCCGGCAACGGCCTGATCGGCATGCGCGAGCGGGCCGCGGCCTTCGCCGGCGAGCTGACCGCCGGACCGGACGGCGGTGGCTTCCGGGTGCGGGCCTGGCTGCCCGACCCGGCGGGGTCGGGCACGGCGAGCGAGAAGGGGCGGTCGGGATGATCCGGGTACTGCTGGCGGACGACCAGGTCCTGGTCCGGGCGGGCTTCCGGGCCCTGCTCGACGTCCAGCCCGACATCGAGGTGGTCGGCGAGGCGGACGACGGCGAGGCGGCCGTCCGGCTGGCGGAGGAACTGCGGCCGGACGTCGTGCTGATGGACATCCGGATGCCCGGCACCGACGGCCTGGAGGCCACCCGGCGGATCTGCGCGCGCCCCGAGCTGGCCGCGGTCCGGGTGGTGGTGCTGACCACCTTCGAACTGGACGAGTACATCTTCGAGGCGCTGCGGCTGGGCGCGGCCGGCTTCCTGGCCAAGGACACCGAACCGGCCGACCTGCTGCGCGCCGTCCGGGTCGCCGCCGTCGGGGACTCGCTGCTCTCCCCGGGCGTGACCCGCCGGCTGATCGACGAGTTCGCCAGCCGCTCCCGGGAGCCCGTCGAGAGCGGGCGGCTGCTGACCTCGCTCACCGAACGGGAGCGCGAGGTGCTCACCCTGGTCGGCATGGGCCTGAGCAACGACGACATCGCCCGCCGCCTGGTGGTCAGCCCGCTCACCGCGAAGACCCACGTCAGCCGCGCCATGGTCAAGCTCGGCGTCCGCGACCGCGCCCAACTCGTCGTCCTCGCCTACGAGTCCGGCCTGGTCCGCCCGGGCTGGCTGGGCTGAGAGCAGCGCGCCCCGCGCCCCGTACTCCCCGCGTCGTACCCCCGGTGCCGCTCCCCGGAGGACGCGCCGGGCCCCTCCTCGGCGGGACGCTCGTGGTGGCCTCGGGAACGGTCCGGGGCCGGCGCGCGGCCCCCCGTCCGAACCCGCGGGGCTCACCGAGGAGTTGATCGACATGCAGAGCACCGCACTACTCGCCGACACGGTCTGCCGGGACGGCTGGGGGCCATGGAACGGGGGCCCGGGCCCGTGGTTCCTGCTCTTCCCGCTGTTCTGGCTGCTTGTCCTGATCACCCTGTTCACCGTGCTGCGCCGCCGCGGCTGGGGCCGTCGCGGGCCGTGGGGCCCGCCGTGGGCCGGTCAGTGGGGCGGTCAGTGGGGCGGCCCGTGGGGCGGCGGACCGGGCTGGCGCGGCGGCTGGCCGGGCGGTCCCGAGGGCCCGCTGGCGAGCCTGGCCCGCCGGTACGCCGAGGGGCAGATCAGCGAGGAGGAGTACCGCACCCGCCGGGACACCCTGCTGGAGCACACGCAGGGTCCGGACGACACCAAGCCGGGCCAGGGCGGCGCCAAGTGACGACCTTCCCGGTACTCGAACTGGTCGGGACCGACAGGATGGCCGCCCGGGTCACCGAGGCGGTCAAGGTCTACGGCGTCGGCCGCACCGAGGTGCGCGCGCTGGACCACGTGTCCGTCGGCTTCCCGGCCGGCCGGCTCACCGCGATCATGGGCCCGTCCGGCTCCGGCAAGTCCACCCTGCTGCACTGCGCGGCGGGCCTGGACCGGCTGACCGCCGGCACCGCGATGATCGGCGACACCGAGCTGGAGAACCTCAGCGACCGCCGGCTGACCCTGCTGCGCCGGGAGCGGATCGGCTTCGTCTTCCAGTCCTTCAACCTGGTGCCGGTGCTCACCGCCCGGGAGAACATCACGCTGCCGGTCGACCTGGCCGGCGGCGAGGTGGACCGGGAGTGGGTGGAGATTCTGATCGACGCGGTCGGGCTGCGCGAGCGGCTCGACCACCGGCCGAGCGAGCTCTCCGGCGGCCAGCAGCAGCGGGTCGCGCTGGCCCGCGCGCTGGCCGGCCGTCCCGAGGTGGTCTTCGCGGACGAGCCGACCGGCAACCTGGACTCCCGCACGGGCGCCGAGGTGCTGGAGCTGATGCGCCGCGCGGTGGACGAGATGGGCCAGACGGTGGTCATGGTCACCCACGACCCGACCGCCGCCGGCTACGCGGACGAGGTGCTCTTCCTCGCCGACGGCCGGCTGGTGGACCGGATGGAGCGGCCCACCCCGGCCGGCGTGCTGGACCGGATGAAGGCCTTCGACCACGCCCCCGCGGCCGGTCGGGGAGGCGTCCGGTCATGAGCAACAGTGCCACCGCCACCCTGCGGATCAGCCTGCGCTCGCTGTCCGCGCACAAGCGGCGGCTGGCCGGGACGTTCACCGCGATCCTGCTCGGGGTGGCCTTCCTGTCCGGCACGCTGGTGCTCGGCGACACCCTGCGCGGCAGCTTCGACACCCTGTTCGCCGACGCCAACCGCGGCACCGACGCCGTGGTGCGCAGCGCCGACGTGATGGACACCGGGAACACCTTCGGCGGCGTGCGCGCCCCGGTGGAGCAGGCGCTGGCCGACCAGCTGCGCCAGGTGCCC
>NZ_BAAAKJ010000118.1:0-10154 GCF_039527695.1 Kitasatospora putterlickiae | reverse complement strand
GCGATCCAGGGTTCCGGCCAGCTGATCGGCGCGAACGGCAAGGCGATCGGCGGCCAGGGTCCGCCCACCCTGGCCGGCTACTGGCAGACCGACAGCGGGCTCAACCCGTACCGGCTGGCCGAGGGCCGGGCGCCGCAGCGGCCGGGGGAGGCGGTGATCAACCGGGGCGCGGCCAAGGCCGGGGACCTCAAGCCGGGGGACACCACCGTCCTGCGCACCCCCGACCCGGTGACGGTGACGATCGTCGGCATCGCGACCTTCGGGGAGAAGGCCGACGGCATGGGCCAGAACACCTGGACCGGGCTGACCCTGGCGGACGCCGAGCGGTACCTGACCCCGAAGGGGCGGGGCCAGGCCACCTCGATCCAGTTCCGGGCCGCGTCCGGAGTCTCCCAGCAGGAGCTGGTGACGGCGCTGTCGGCGAAGCTGCCGGCCGGGCTGGAGGCGGTGACCGGTACGAAGGTCAGCGAGGAGGCCACCAAGCAGGTGTCCAGCCGCTTCCTGACCATGTTCACCACCCTGCTGCTGGTCTTCGCGGGCATCGCGCTGCTGGTGGCGACCTTCACCATCCACAACACCTTCGCCATCGTGGTGGCGCAGCGGACCAGGGAGAACGCGCTGCTGCGGGCGCTGGGCGCGGCACGCGGCCAGGTGCTGGCGGCGACCCTGGCGGAGGCGGTGGTGGTCGGCCTGGCCGCCTCGGTGGCCGGCCTGCTGGGCGGGATCGGGGTGGCGGCGGGGCTGCGGTCGCTGTTCAAGGTGATCGGTTTCAACCTGCCGACCGGCGGTCTGGTGGTCGGCGCGGTCTCGGTGGCGCTGCCGCTGCTGGTGGGGACGGTCACGGCGGTCGCCTCGGCCGTCGCACCGGCCGTGCGGGCGGGCCGGACGGCGCCGCTGGCGGCGATGCGGGCGGTGGCGGTGGACGGCGCGGCGGACGGCCGGGCCGGCCGGATCCGCTGGATCTGCGGCGCGCTGCTGGTGGCGGCCGGGGCGGCCGGCACGGTGGTGGGCGCGACGGACGGCCCGTCGGTCGGGCTGACCGCGGGCGGCGCGGTGACGACGCTGCTCGGCGTGGTGGTGCTCGGCCCGGTGTTCGCGACCTTCGTGGTGCGGCTGCTGGGCGCCCCGCTGCCGAGGCTGCGCGGCATGCCGGGGGTGCTGGCGGAGCGCAACGCGGCCCGCAATCCGAAGCGGACGGCGGCGACGGCCAGCGCGCTGATGGTCGGCGTCACGGTGGTCTCGCTGTTCACCGTCTTCGGCGCGTCGATCAAGGCGACCATGGACGACACGGTGAGCCGGACCTTCGCCGGGGACCTCGCGGTCTCCACCGGGGGCTTCCGCGGCGGCGGGCTGAGCCCGAAACTGGCGGACGCGGTGGGTGCGCTGCCGGAGGTGGAGCGGAGCGTGGGCCTGGGCCGGGGCGTGGCCCGGGTGGACGGCCACGGCCGGACCCTGGACGTCACCGATCCGGCCCGGCTGGCCGGCATCGTCGACCTGGGCCGGGTGGACGGCTCGCTCGACCTGGGCGCCGACGGCCTGGCGGTGTCCCGCACCGAGGCGGAGAAGCAGGGCTGGCGGGTGGGTACGGCGGTCCCGGTGCGGTTCAGCGACGGCGTCGAGGCGCCGTTCACGGTGAAGGCGCTCTACCAGGGCGGCGAGCTGGCCGGTGACTACCTGGTCACCCGGGAGGCCTGGGCGCCGCACCGGGGCCAGGACGCCGACTCGCTGGTGGCGGTCGCGCTGAAGGACGGGGTGTCGCTGTCGGCCGGCAAGGCGGCGGTGACGGCGGCGGTGGCGCCGTTCGGCGACCCGAAGGTGCAGACCCGGGCGGAGTACGCGAAGAGCGCCGCCTCGGTGGTCGACATCATGCTCTCGGTGGTCTACGCGCTGCTGGCGCTCGCGGTGCTGATCGCGCTGCTGGGGATCGCCAACACGCTGACCCTGGCGGTGCACGAGCGGACCAGGGAGCTGGGCCTGCTGCGCGCGGTCGGCCAGACCCGCGGCCAGCTGCGGGCGATGGTGCGCTGGGAGTCGGTGCTGGTGGCGCTGTTCGGCACGGTCGGCGGCCTGGGCCTGGGGTCGTTCCTGGGCTGGGCGCTGGTGCGGGCGGCCGACACCGAGGGGACCGGCAGCTTCGCGGTCCCGCCGCTTCAGCTGTCGGTGGTGCTGGTGGCGGGTCTGGTCGCGGGCGCGGTGGCCGGTCTGCGGCCGGCCCGCCGGGCGGCCCGGCTGGACATCCTGCGGGCCATCGCGGCGGGCTGACCCGCCGCGGACGCACCGGAGCCCGGGCCCCCCGACCAACGGGGCCCGGGCTCCGGACGCGTATGGGCGCGGCGCGGCCTCAGGCGGCGGCGGGCAGCTCGTCCAGGCCCTCGGAGACCAGCTTGGCCAGGCGGTCCAGCGCCTGGTCGGCGCCCTCGGCGTCGGAGGCCAGCACGACCTCCTCGCCGCCCTGGGCGCCGAGCGCGAGCAGGCCGAGCATGGAGCCGGCGTTGACCGGGTTGCCGCCCGGCTTGGCGATGGTGATCGGCACGCCGGTGGCCGCGACGGCCTTGACGAAGACGGAGGCGGGACGGGCGTGCAGGCCCTCGGCCCAACCGATGGTGACGCGGCGCTCAGCCATGAGACGTGCCTTTCCGGTAAAGCTGGTCACGGCCGTGATGGGGGGAAACGGACGTGTTGTCTAGACCAGTGTTGCACGCAGGCGACCCCTCTGAGCCGCGGCGTTCGGGACTTGTGATTGTTTCTTTCAGGTCCATAAACGGCGAATAATCCCCGTTCAGGGGGCCTGTCCACCCTGCCGTGAACGCACGCCCGGCGCCATTCGGCCCGCCGCCGGATAATCTGACGGTCGTGGACGATTCCGCGGTACCGCGAACCGAGCCGGAGTACCCCCAGCACTGGGAGGCCGACATCCTCCTGCGCGACGGCGGTACGGCCCGGATCCGGCCGATCACCCCCGCCGACGCCGGACGCCTGGTCGAGTTCTACGAAGAGGTGTCCGACCAGTCCAAGTACTTCCGCTTCTTCGCGCCCTACCCCCGGCTCTCCGACAAGGACGTCCGCCGCTTCACCCACCACGACTTCGTCAACCGGGTCGGCCTCGCCGTCGTCGTCCGCGACCGCTTCATCGCGACCGTCCGCTACGACCGGATCGACCACGACGGCCGCCCCTCCGAGACCGGCACCGACGCCGAGGTCGCCTTCCTGGTCCAGGACGCCCACCAGGGCCGCGGCGTCGCCTCCGCCCTGCTGGAGCACATCGCCGCCGTCGCCCAGGAACGCGGCATCCGCCGCTTCCAGGCCGAGGTGCTGCCGGAGAACCGCAAGATGGTGAAGGTCTTCACCGACGCCGGCTACGTCCAGCGCCGCAGCTTCGCCGACGGCGTGGTCCACCTGGAGTTCGACCTCGAACCCACCGCCGCCTCGCTCGCCGTCATGCGGGCCCGCGAGCACCGCGCCGAGGCCCGCTCCGTCCAGCGGCTGCTCACCCCGCGCTCGGTCGCGGTGATCGGGGCCTCCCGCCGCCCGCAGACCGTCGGCCGGACCCTGCTGCGCGACCTGCTCACCGGCTTCGCCGGCGACGACCGCCCGGTGTACGCGGTGAACCGCGCCGCACCCCCCGGCACCGAGCTGGACGGCGTCCCGGTGCACCGCTCGATCCTCGACGTCCCCGGCCAAGTCGACCTCGCGGTGATCGCCGTCCCCGCCTCCGCCGTCCCCGAGGCGGTCGCCGAGTGCGGCGCGCACGGCGTCCAGGGCCTGGTCGTGGTCACCGCCGGCTACGCCGAGACCGGCCCCGAGGGCCGCGAGCGCCAGCGCGCCCTGGTCCGCCAGGCCCGCGCGGCCGGCATGCGGGTGATCGGCCCCAACGCCTTCGGCCTGCTCTCCACCGACCCCGAGCGGCCGCTCAACGCCTCGCTCGCCCCCGTGCTGCCCGCGCGCGGCGGCTTCGGCGTCTTCTGCCAGTCCGGAGCGATCGGCGTGGCCCTGCTGGAGGCCGCCCACCGGCGCGGCCTCGGCATCTCCTCCTTCGCCTCGGTCGGCAACCGCGCCGACGTCTCCGGCAACGACTTCCTCCAGTACTGGGCCGAGGACCCGGCCACCGACGTCGTCCTGCTCTACCTGGAGTCCTTCGGCAACCCCCGCAAGTTCACCCGGATCGCCCGCCGGCTCGCCCAGGCCAAGCCGGTGGTCGTGGTCAAGGGCGCCCGCCACACCGGCAGCCTGCCGCCCGGCCACGCCGTGCCCGCCACCGCCACCGGCCTCAAGGACGCCACCGTCGACGCCCTCTTCCAGCAGGCCGGCGTCACCCGGGTGGAGACCATCACCGAGCTGTACGACACCGGCGAACTGCTCGCCCTCCAGCCGCTGCCGCCCGGCGACCGGGTCGCCGTGATCGGCAACTCCGACTCCCTCGGCCTGCTCACCCACGACGCCTGCCTCTCCGCCGGCCTGCGCCCGCGCACCCCCGTCGACCTCACCACCGCCGCCACCGGGGAGAACTTCCGGGTCGCCCTGGACACCGCGCTCGGCGACCCCGGGGTGGACGCGGTGATCGCCGTCGCCATCCCGCCGATCGGCAACCAGGACTGGGGCCCGGGCACGGGCCGCCCCGCCGACCCGGACGACCCGGAACCCGGCTCCGACGACCCGGAGATCGCCGCCGCCCTGCTCGACGCCGGCGAACGCGCCCGCGCCGCCGGCAAGCCGCTGCTCCTCGCCCACCTGGCGCTCACCGACCTGTCCGGCCGGCTGCGCCCCGGCGGCATCCCCGCCTACCCGGCGCCCGAACGGGCCGTGCGCGCCCTCGCCCACGCCGTCCACTACGCCGACTGGCGCCACCGGATGGTCGCCGCGGAGGAGACCGCCCGGGTCCCCGAACTCGACCGGATCGACGAGGCCGGCGCCCGCGCCCTGGTCGAGGCCGCGCTCTGCACCCGCACCGCCGTGGCCGCCCGCACCCAGCCCGGGGGCGCCCGTATCACCCTGCCCGACGCCGACGCCGCCGCCCTCCTCGCCCGCTACGGCGTCGACGTCTCGCCGACCCTGCCCGCCCCCGACGAGGAGAGCGCGGTGCGCGCCGCCGCCACCCTCGGCTACCCCGTCGCGCTCAAGGCCACCGCCCCCCACCTGCGCCACCGCCCCGACCTCGGCAGCGTCCGGCTCGACCTGACCGGCGAGCCCGGCCTGCGCCGCGCCCACCGCGAACTGGACGCCCTGCTCGGCGGCGCCGCCGAGGCCCGACTGGTGGTCCAGCGGCTCGCCCCGCGCGGGGTGGACACCGTGATCGGCGCCACCGTCGACCCGGCGGTCGGCGCGATCCTCTCCTTCGGTCTCGCCGGCGCCCCCGCCGAGCTGCTCGGCGACGTCGCCCACCGGCTGGTTCCGGCCACCGACCAGGACGTCGCCTCGCTGGTCCGCGAGGTCCGCGCGGCGCCGCTGCTGTTCGGCTGGCGCGGCGCCGAGGCCGTCGACACCGACGCCCTGGAGGAACTGCTGCTGCGGGTGTCCCGGCTGGTGGACGACCTGCCGGAGGTCGCCTCGGTGGATCTCGAACCGGTGGTCGTGGCCCCGCACGGACTGGCGATCCTGGGGGCGCGCGTGCGCATCGCACCCCTGCCGGTCCGCAGTGATCTGGGCCCGCGCGCCATGAGCACGCTGTAACCTTCCTTGGTTGCGTCCGGACCGCGGGCGCCGTTGTCCGAAGCTCGGCGCCGCGCCGCCCGCTTCGTCGGCGGACCATGCCAGGATGGAGTTATGGCGAAGACCGGTACCACCACCACGCAGGACCTGCGTTCCGCGATCGAGCGCAGCGGCTACTACCCGGCCCTGGTGTCCGAGGCGGTGGAGTCCGCGGTGGGTCCCGAGCCGATCACCTCCTACCTGGTGCACCAGGAGACCACCTTCGACGCCAACGAGGTCCGCCGGCACGTCACCGTGCTGGTGCTGACCCCGACCCGCTTCGTGGTGAGCCACACCGACGAGCAGACCGGTGACGCCGCCGGCCCCGCCGTCCCGCTGGCCACCACCTCCACCGAGAGCGTCCGGCTGGACCGGATCAACTCCGTCGTGGTGAGCCGGATGGTCGCCAACCCGGAGACCTACACCCCGGGCACGCTGCCCCGCGAGGTCGTGCTGACCATCGGCTGGGGCGCCGTCCAGCGCCTCGACCTCGAACCGGCCGGCTGCTCCGACCCCAACTGCGAGGCGGACCACGGCTACACCGGCTCGGCCACCGCCGACGACCTCTCGCTGCGGGTCAGCGAGGCCGGTGACGGCCCCGAGACGGTCGCCCAGGCCCTGGTCTTCGCCCGCGCCCTGTCCGAGGCGACCATCACCAACGGCCCCCGGGTCTGATCCGCACCCGCCGTCCAGCGTCACCTCCACGTACCGCCGTCACGCGCCCACCCGTGCCGTCCGGGCACCGCCCCACCGCCCGGACCGTACCGGCCAGCCAGGAAGCCAGCCCCGCCACCATGCCCTTCGCCCCCGACGGCCACGACGCCTTCGAGCTCCTCGACCCCGCCGCCGCGCCCGCGCCCCCCTACGGCAGCGGCTCGCTCTGCGACCTGCTGCCCTCGGTGGCGGCCGGCCTCGGCGTACCCGGCTTCGAGGCGGCGCTGCCGCTGGCGCCCGCCGACCGCGCGGTGGTCTTCCTCGTCGACGGCCTCGGCTGGGAACTGCTGCTGCGCCACCCCGAGTACGCGCCGTTCCTCTCCTCGCTGACGCCCGGCTCGCTCGGCGGCACCGGCCGCCCGCTGACCGCCGGCTTCCCGTCCACCACTGCCACCTCGCTGGCCTCGGTCGGCACCGGGACCCCGCCCGGCCTGCACGGCCTGGCCGGCTACACGGTGGCGGTGCCCGGCGCCGGACACCTGATGAACCAGCTCCGCTGGCAGCCGCACACCGACCCGGGCACCTGGCAGCCGTACCCGACGGTCTTCGAGCGGGTGGACGCCGCCGGGGTGGCCACCGCCCAGGTCTCCTCCCCGCTGTTCGCCCAGACCCCGCTCACCCGGGTCGCGCTCTCCGGCGGCACCTTCCTCGGCCGCACCACCGGCGAGGAGCGGATGGACCGGGCCGCCGCCTGGCTGGCCGAGCACGACCGCGCGCTCGTCTACACCTACGTCAGCGAGCTGGACGGCGCCGGCCACCGCTTCGGCGTGGACTCCGACGAGTGGCGGATGACCCTGGACGCGGTCGACCGGCTGGCCCGCCGGCTCGCCGAACAGCTGCCCCCGCGCTCGGTGATGTACGTGACCGCCGACCACGGCATGATCGACATCGCCCCCGAGGACCGGATCGACTTCGACGAGGACTGGGAGCTCGGCGCCGGCGTCGCCCTGCTCGGCGGCGAGGGCCGGGCCCGCCACGTCTACGCCGTCCCCGGCGCGGCGGCCGACGTCCACACGGTCTGGAGCGAGGTGCTCGGCGACCGGATGTGGGTGGCCACCCGGGACCAGGCGATCGCGGCGGGCTGGTTCGGCCCCGCCGTGGACGAGCGGGTCTACCACCGGATCGGCGACGTGGTCGCCGCCGCCCGCGACGACATCGCCATCACCGCCTCCCGCAACGAGCCCGGCGAGTCCGCGATGATCGGCCTGCACGGTTCGATGACCCCGGTCGAGCAGTATGTGCCGCTGCTCGAATTCCGCCGCTGAATTCCCTTGATGTGAAAGGCCTTCGCACCACCCATGGCTGAACTGGTGTTCTTCTCCGGCACGATGGACTGCGGCAAGTCGACGCTCGCGCTCCAGATGGACCACAATCACGCCGCCCGCGGCCGGCAGGGGATCATCCTCACCCGCAACGACCGGGCCGGCGCCGCCACCGTTTCCAGTCGTCTCGGCCTGCGCACCGACGCGGTCGAAGTGACCGACGACTTCGACTTCCACGCCCATGTGGTGCACCGGCTCTCGGCCGGCGGCCGGGTCGACTACCTGATCTGCGACGAGGCCCAGTTCTTCACCCCCGGCCAGATCGACCAGCTCGCCCGGGTCGTCGACGAACTCGACATCGACGTCTACACCTTCGGCATCACCACCGACTTCCGCACCCGGCTCTTCCCCGGCTCGCAGCGGCTGATCGAGCTCGCCGACCGGGTCGAGGTGCTCCAGGTCGAGGCGCTCTGCTGGTGCGGCGCCCGGGCCACCCACAACGCCCGCACCGTCGGCGGGGTGATGGTGGTCGAGGGCGCGCAGGTGGTGATCGGCGACATCTCGGTCCGCGAGGACGAGGTCGGCTACGAGGTGCTCTGCCGCCGCCACCACCGCCGCCGGCTGACCGCCGCCACCGCCCGCGCGGCCGTCCTCTCCCCGGACGTCCTCCCCTTCGAGGAGCAGCAGGCCTAAACGGCCTCCAGCACCGAGAAGTGCCCGCCGCGCGGGTCCGCCAGCCGGGCCGCCCGGCCGCGCGGCGTCGGGTGCGGCTCCACCAGTACCCGCCCGCCCAGCTCCACCGTCCGGCGGGCCGTCAGTTCCGCGTCGGCGACCGCGAAGTGGGTGCGCCAGCGCGGCGGGTGGCCGCGCAGCTCGGCGCCGTGCCGGATCCCGGCCACCGCCCGGCCGCCGACCAGCAGCGCCGACCCGCCCTCGGCCTCCGCCACCGGCACCCCGAGCACCGCCCGGTAGAAGGACGCCGCGCCGTGCGCGTCCGGGGTGAGCAGCTCCGCCCAGGCCGGCCCGCCCGGCTCGGGACGGGCCTCCCGGCCGAGGTGCTCCTCGCCCTGCCAGAGCCCGAAGACCGCCCCCGAGACGTCCGCCGCGATCGCCAGCCGCCCGGCCCGCTCCGCCTGCAGCGGCCCGACCGCGACCGTTCCGCCGCACTCCCGCACCAGCTGGGCCGCGCGGTCCGCGTTGTCCACCGCGAAATAGGTGGTCCACTGCACCGGGAAGCCGGTCACCGAGGACACCCCGAGCCCGGCCACCGGCTCCTCGCCGAGCCGGGCGCGCACGTAGGCGCCGAGTTGGGCGGGCCCCTGGGTGAACGTCCAGCCGAGCAGTTCGCCGTAGAACGCCCGGGCGCCGGGAAGATCGTCGGTCATCAGGCTGACCCAGCACGGGGTGCCCTGGGCCAGCCGAAGTGTCAGCGCGGACATGACAGGTCTCCTCAGGGGGCGGACGGGCGCACGAAACGGCGCAGTGAGGGTGATGCTTCCACCGTGGCGCACGTCGAACCCTCGGGCCGCGCGGAAAGTCCGGCAAAGACCGCACAAAGAGCGCCGGCGCGGTCGCACTGCGCCAGAATGACCGCCATGACCACCCACTACGATGACTCCCCGCTGGTCTCGGCGGCCGAACTGCGCGAGGCGCTCGCCTCCGGGAACCCGCCGGTCCTGCTGGACGTGCGCTGGCAGCTCGGCGGCCCGCCCGGCATCGAGGAGTACACCGCCGGTCACCTGCCCGGCGCCCACTTCGTCCCGCTCGACACCGACCTCGCCGCTCCCGCCGGCCCGCCCGGCCAGGGTGGCCGGCACCCGCTGCCCGACCCGGAGGAGTTCGGCGCCGCGCTGCGCCGCTTCGGCGTCTCGGCGGACCGCCCGGTGGTGGTCTACGACGGCGCCACCGCGATGGCCGCCGCCCGCGCCTGGTGGCTGCTGCGCTGGGCCGGCCACCCCGGCGTCCGGGTGCTGGACGGCGGTTACGCGGCCTGGCGGGAGGCGGGCCTGCCGGTCACCACCGAGGTGCCGCCGGCCGGGGACGGCGACTTCAAACCGGTGCCCGGGCAGCTGCCGGTGACCGACGCGGACGGCGCGGCGGCCTGGGCCCGCGAGGCGCTGCTGCTGGACGCCCGGGCGGGGGAGCGCTACCGGGGCGAGACCGAGCCGATCGACCCGCGGGCCGGTCACATCCCGGGCGCGCTCTCCGCGCCGACCACCGAGAACGTCGGCCCGGACGGCCGCTTCCGGCCCGCCGCCGAACTCGCCGCCCGCTTCCGGGCGCTGGGCGCGGGCGAGCGGGAGACCGCCGTCTACTGCGGCTCCGGGGTGACCGCCGCGCACCAGATCCTGGCCCTCGCGGTCGCCGGCCTGCCGGCCACCCTCTACCCGGGCTCCTGGAGCGAGTGGTCCAGCGACGAGAGCCGCCCGGTCGCGGTCACCGACCAGCCGGGCTGAGCCCGCACGCCGAAGGGGCGGACGGCCGTAGCCGTCC
>NZ_BAAAKJ010000117.1:11761-12422 GCF_039527695.1 Kitasatospora putterlickiae | reverse complement strand
CGCCACGAACCGCAGGAACCCGCCCGCGGTGCCGCCGTCGCAGACCCGGTGGTCGAAGGTGAACGACAGCTGGGTGACCTCGCGCACCGCCAACTCCCCCTGGTGGACCCAGGGTTTGGCGACGATCCGGCCGACCCCGAGCATCGCCGCCTCCGGGTGGTTGAGGATCGGGGTGGAACCGTCCACGCCGAACACCCCGTAGTTGTTCAGGGTGAACGTGCCGCCGGTCAGCTCGGCCGGGGTGATCGACCCGGTCCGCGCCGACTCGGTCAACCGGCTCAGCTCCACGGCGAGTCGCTCGGTGCTGAGGCCCTGCGCGTCGCGCACCACCGGGACGACGAGCCCGCGCTCGCCCTGCGCCGCGAAGCCCAGGTGCACCGCCGGGTGCCGCAGGACGCCGGAACCGTCCCCGGTCACACTGGAGTTGAGCTCCGGGAAGCGCTCCAGCGCGACGGTGCAGATCCGGGCGAGCAGCGCGAGCACGCTCACCCTCGGCCCCGGAGCCTCGTTCAGCTTCCGCCGCAGGGCCATCAGTTCGGTGGCGTCCGCGTCCACCCAGCAGGTCGCGGCGGGGATCTCCCGGTGGCTGCGGCCGAGCTTCTCGGCCACCGCCTTGCGCAGCCCGCGCAGCGGGACGACCTCCCCGGCGGCGGCCGGCGCC